>JBBSTQ010000069.1:0-11624 GCA_038235745.1 Sphingobacteriales bacterium | reverse complement strand
TTAAATTTTAACCATTTACAACACCCATAAATTATTACATTTGTGTAAAACATTAAAAATATGGCAACTTTAACTATAAATATACCCGATGCCGAAAAAGATTTGTTTCTACAGGTTATCAAAAAATTTAACGCAACTGTTGTAAAAAGTCCTTACAATCAAAAATTTGTAGCTGAGGTGCAGACTGGTATAAACGAAAGAAAGAGCGGTAAAAAAGGGCTAAAGGTAGATGGCAATGACCTATGGAAATAGTTTTGCATGGTAAAGCAAAAATTGATTTTGCTTTTTGGCAGAAATCAGGAAATAAAGCCATACAAAAGAAAATACAGGCGCTGACTAGCGACATGCTTTTACACCCCTTTGAGGGCATTGGAAAACCAGAAGCTTTAAAACACGAACTGACTGGACAGTGGAGTAGGCGCATAGATAATGAGCATCGAATTATTTACGATGTTACAGACGCAATTATAAATATCTATTCGCTTAAAGGGCATTACTAACCGCTTTGCAAATTCAAGCATTGTCATAAAATATTTTTGTTTTTAAAGCGCTTACATCAACACCGATTTTTTCTATGTCCAATAAATCTGTTTTATGCGTTAAGATTTTTCATCTAAAGCCTAGTTTGGATTAGCTGTCATTAAACACTACCCTCATATTCTTCCGATAAACAAACGGGCTCATTTTCATTTCTCTTTTAAACACTTTATGAAACTGAGAAACGTCTTTAAAACCACTTTCAAAACAAATCTCATTGACTTTTTTATCGCTGTTGATCAGTAATTGAATGGCGTAGTTGATTCGGTATTCCATCACGACTTCCATAAAAGTTTTATCAGTAGCTTTTTTAAAGTATTTGCAAAAAGCGGACGGAGATAAATTTGCTTTATCGGCGGCACTTTCTAAAGAAACATTTTCCTGAAAGTTTTCTACAATGTAATGCAATACCGGATGAATCCGTTCTTGCGTTTCGTTAAATTGTTCGGTGTTTTTAAGGTTGCTATCTAATGATTTTACCGCTTTTTCACCAGCAAGTGTTTGAAGTATCTCCAACAAATACATCAATCGCTTAAAATTATCATCAGTTTTGCACATCTGCATCATCCTTTTTTTGATGGTCAAAGTTGTTTCTCCAAAAAAAGTCAAACCTTTCCTGCTCGCTTTCAACAAGGTTTTTATTTTTAAAAACTCGGGCAACTCAAGCATTTTGTCCCCTAAAAAGTCTTTTGTAAACTGAATAACAATACTGTGTGCGTTAATCTGACCTTTAACTATATCTTCAGATTTCCAGAAATGGGGAATATTAGGTGCCAAAAGCGTTAACTCCCCTTCGCTAAATGTTCCAATTTGGCTTCCTACAAACCGTTTGCCTGTTCCTTTTAAAATCAAGGTGAGCTCATATTCTGGATGCACATGATAGGGTGACTCAAACGCTTCCAACTCAAAGTTGCGAAGCAAAAAAGAATTGTTTTCAGTAACTGATAATAGTTCAATTTTCGCCTCCATAGTGGTAATATTTAATATTAAATGCTCAATATATAAAATTAGAGAACAAAATAGTCCATAAAATTTGATAATTTAATCAAATCATTCTGTTGCTACCTACCTTAACTTTGTTTAACAACCAAATAAATCTATGTCTTCTAAAAAAATTAACCTTCCAACATTGGATGAGCAATTGATTTTGTCAGTTCAACAAATCGATGAATTTCGGAAGGATGGTCATGTACTCATTAAAAATTTATTAAACACTTGGGATGTTGCAAGCTACCGTACAGAGATTGTTAACGCAGCAGAAACATTTAATACCGAACAGCGAAAATTAGAAGATCGTGATACTTATGGAAAAGCCTTTTTGCAAATCATGAATTTGTGGACGAAAGACTTAGCGGTCAAAAAATTTGTGCTGGCAAAACGTTTTGCAAAAGTTGCAGCAGATTTAATGGGTGTAGAAAATGTTAGAATTTATCATGATCAAGCTTTGTTTAAAGAATCTGGTGGCGGGCATACGCCGTGGCATCAAGATCAATACTATTGGCCGGTTGATACTACAAATATGGTAACCATGTGGATGCCCTTGATAGATCTTTCTGAGGATATGGGGATCTTGACGTTTGCTTCTGGCTCACAAAAAAATTGGGATATTTTTGATTTTGTAATATCTGATGAGTCGCACAAAGGATTTGATGACTACGTCAAAGATCAACATTTTCTGATTGCCAGCGCTAAGAACATGAATGCAGGTGATGCAACTTTTCATTATGGCTGTACCATCCACAGTGCGCCAGGCAATAGCTCTGATAAAACAAGAGAAATTATGACGATCATTTATGTAGCCGATGGCGCAAAGGTTACTGAGCCAGTAAATAAATGGCAGGAAAACGACCGTCAGCAGTGGATTCAAAATTATCCTGTTGGTGCGCTAGTGGCTTCTGAATTGAACCCTTTGTTGCTTTAACTACATTATAAAATCTGTTATTTTCACTTGCGAATTAACCCATTTTTTTTCAAAACAAATAGAAACATTTTAATATAGAATGTGGTTCGTTAAGCAATTATTTACAGAATAATCGTTATCTTATTTTTTGTAAAAAAATCTTCTTAGCGAAAGCTATCTAAGATTAACCCTAATTATTTCGAAACCTAAAGTGTGAATGTTATATCAAAAACTTTGTCTTTAAATGCCAACTTGTGCAAAACCTACCTCTGCACAACGTTGATTTTTATTTGCTTTTTTACGAGTGCTTATGCCCAAAAGATAAAAAAGGATAACCCAAGACCAAACATTTTATTGATCGTTTTTGATGATGCCTCATTTGATCATTTTAGTGCAAACGGCAGTAAATGGGTAAAAACTCCCGGTTTTGATAGGGTAGCAAAAGAGGGGATTCTGTTTAAAAACTTTTATACGCCAAACGCCAAATGTGCGCCATCACGGTCGGTTATTTTAACAGGTTTATATCCTTGGGCTTTGAAGGAAGGCGCAAATCACATCGGTTATTTCCCTCAGGATATTAAAGTGGTAACGGAGGCGCTCCAACAAAATGGTTACTCCACAGCTTACACTGGCAAACCTTGGGGTCCAGGGTTGGCACTATTGCCAAACGGAGAAACCAGACTTCTAAACGGAAAACCTTATCTGCAAAAAACAACAATTCCACCAACTCAGGACATTAGTAGAAACGATTATAAAGCAAATTTTGCTGATTTCTTAGATGAAACTAAAAAAGACGAACCTTGGTTTTTTTGGTGTGGTGCTTGGGAACCGCATCGCCCTTATCAGTTTGATTCGGGCAGAAAAGTGGCGGGTAAAAGTTTGAACGAAATAAATCGAGTTCCTGCGTATTTACCGAACACAGATTCTGTTAAAGCTGATTTGTTGGATTACGCTTTGGAGATAGAATATTTTGACCAGCAGATTGTGCAGATGCTGAACGATTTGGAACGAAGAAACCTGTTGGATAATACTTTGGTTGTCATCACTTCTGATAACGGGATGCCTTTTCCGAGAGCTAAGGGCAATAGTTATGAAATTTCAAACCATATCCCTATGGCTTTAATGTGGCCAAAAGGCATTTCAAAAAAAAGAGTGAGCGTATCAAACTACTTTAGTACTGTTGATTTAGTGCCTACACTTTTAGACGCTAGTAAAACCAGTTACACCACCGCAGGGATGTTAAAACCTGCTGGTAAAAGTTTAACTCCTGTGTTTTGCAATCCAAAACGTGGTAATTCAAAAGATAAAGGGGTGCTGTTTTTTGGTAGAGAAAGAAATGATTTCGGAAGACCGAATAATGAGGGTTATCCAAGCCGTTCGATTATGAAAGATGGATTTTTATATATCTACAATTTTAAAACTGACCGTTATCCGTCGGGCGATCCTTTAACCGGGTATTTAGATACGGATGGTTCGCCATCCAAAACTGCAATTTTAAATCAGCAGAAGCAACAAGCGGATTCAGTCTTGTGGGAATTATCTTTTGGACTAAGGCCGACTGAAGAGTTGTACAATATTAACACGGATAAAGATTGTGTGCACAACTTGGCTAGTTCTAAAAAACTCCAAACAACAAAAGCCGATTTAAAACAGCAATTATTCTCGAAACTAAAAGAACAGCAAGACCCCCGTGTGTTGGGCAGAGGCGATGTGTTTGATAATTATCCCTTTATGAATCCTGATTTCGAGAACTTTTACGAAAGAGTAAAAAGTAAAGAAATTACAGAACCTTGGAAAAAAACGCCATGGGTAAACCCAACAGATTTTGAATAAAAAATTTGCAACATTACAACGTATCTATCTATGAGAAAAAAAATGATACTTTTTACAATTCTATTTTGTGCCTCAATCATCAAGATTAAAGCGCAAACAGAAAAATTGCCCAACGTAATTTATATCATGGCAGATGATTTGGGTATTGGAGATTTAGGATGTTATGGTCAAAAATACATCAAAACGCCAAATATAGATTTGCTTGCAAAACAAGGAGTTCGTTTTGCCCAGCATTATGCAAGCGCACCCGTTTGTGGGCCATCGAGGTCGTCTTTAATTACGGGACAGCATACCGGACATACAGCCATTCGTGGAAATAAATTGGTTGGCGATGATGCTGAGAATTTGTTTGACTTAGCGCTCCCAAAAGATGCGATAACACTTGCAGAAATTATGAAGCAGAAAAAATATGCAACTGCTTGTATCGGCAAGTGGGGTTTAGGTGGCCCATCCTCAGAAGGAAGCCCAAATAAACAAGGTTTTGATTATTTTTTCGGTTTTTTAAATCAGGCTTCAGCACATAAATATTACCCACAGTTTATGTATGAAAATGCGGAAAAACTCGATTACGATAAAAAAATATACGCACATGAAGCAATGGAGCAAAAAGCGCTCGAGTTTATCGATAAAAACCAGAAAAAGCCATTTTTTCTATATTTTGTACCAACCATTCCTCATGCAGAATTAAAAATCCCGAATGACAACGTGGGTATTTACGATGGATTATTCCCAGAAAAGCCATTTGTAGGCAATGATATTGGAAAAGGATTTGGTTCACAGCTAAAACCAATCGCCACTTATGCAAGTATGGTTAGCCGTTTAGATGAAACTGTCGGCAAAATTATGCAAACTTTGAAGGCCTTAGGCATAGAAAAAAACACCATCATTATGTTCACTTCGGATAACGGAGTGCATGATAAAGGAGGTTACAATCCAGATGTTTTAAAGAGTAGTGGCCCGTTTAGAGGTGTAAAACGGGATATGTACGAAGGCGGAATTAGAATCCCATTCATAGTGAAATGGCCAGCAAAAATAAAAGCCGGCACTGCAAGTTTTCATGTATCTGCGTTTTATGATTTTCTACCTACTTTATGTGACATTATAAAAGTTGCTAAGCCAAAAAATATCGATGGAATATCTTTTTTACCTGCACTAACGGCATTCGGCGAGCAAAAAAAACACGATTTTTTATATTGGGAATTGCATGAAAATGGTGGCTTACAAGCCGTGTTAAAAAACAACTGGAAACTGATACGTTTCAATGTTGATCGTAAAGATTATAGATATGAACTATATAATCTCAACAGTGATCCCGGCGAAGTTATGGATGTTGCAGATCAATATCCAGCCATGGTCAAAACTTACGCTGTATTGCTAGACCAATCACATACCCCTGACATTAATTTCCCTTTCGGATATGAAAAATCAAAACAATAATACTCGCTAATAATGAACAATATCCACCTGAAATATAAAATTTTTGCTTGCACTTTGGTTTTGTTATTGATGATTTACAGACCTATTTTCGTGGTTGCTAAAATCGATACAAATCAAGTTATTTTAAATGAAAATACGCCTTGGCTTATTGCTGATGGCGAAACAGAAGCGGTACAGCGAGCGTTAGAAGATGTGCAAAAAGATTGGTATGCCGTTTTCGGACGATTACCAATCGTGTTAAACAAAATCCCAGATACGTGGAAAGGTAGCGTCGTTTATTTCGGAGAAAAAGCTTTACAAAGCTACGCTTCCGAACAAAAACATGCAGAAAGCAACGAACGCTTCTTTGTAAAATTTATTCACGATGAACAATCCAGACCGGCGATTTTAGCCACCGGTTACAGTAGTAGAGGTGCTATTTATGGGGCGTATCAGTTTTCAGAAACCATATTAGGAATAGATCCTTGGAGTTATTGGGTTGATAAATATCCGAAAAGAAGAAACGAGATAAAAGTTGACACCAGCTTTAATAAAAGTTTTGATAACCCAACTTTTAAATATCGGGGTTGGTTTATCAATGACGAAGATATTTTGTCAAAATTTGCGATGGACCCGATGCGTGAAAACGTGATTTCTTTGGAAATGTACGGTAAAATATACGAGACAATTTTACGCCTAAAAGGCAACATGGTTATCCCAGCAACTTGGGCAATGCCAGATGAACGTTGTTTTGAATTGGCGTCAAAAAGAGGGCTGATTTTGAGCACCAGCCACATCCAAGTATTGGGATTAAACACTTTCAAATGGCCAGATTCTGTTGCGTATAGCTATTCCAAAAATCCGGAGCTGATGGAAAAATATTGGCAAAAATGTATTGATGCTTTTAAGGATTATGAAACCATTTGGACGGTTGGTTACCGAGGTAAATTCGACCGACCTTTTTGGGCTTACGAACCCGAATATGATACAGCCGAAAAAAGAGGAAAGCTAATGACGGAAGCAGTTGAAAAACAGGTTGAACTGATTAGAAAGAGCAGACCAAACGACCCAATTATTTGCAATATGTGGTCAGAAGGGGCAGATATGTACCAGCAAGGTTTTTTTAAACTCCCAAAAGGCGTTACCATTGTTTGGGCGGATAACGGACAGGGGATGATGATGGAGAGAGGTAGAACCAAACCTGGCGATGGTGTTTATTACCATAGCGCCGTGATGGGAAAAAACCAGCTGAGCGAAATGATAGGTCCAAATAGGGCTTGGCAGGAAGTCGGCAGGTTGATTAAAGCAGGTGCAAACTCCTACTTCATGCTGAACGTAAGTGACATTCGCCATTACCCTTTAAGTGCGGATTTTTGCATGAAAATGGCATGGGATGCAAAACCTTATCTAGATAAAACTCCGAAAGAAGCTATGCAAGATTTCGCTTTGGACTGGAGCAAAAGACAGTATGGAAACGCGAATGCTCAACAAATCGCAAACCTGTACAAACGTTATTTCAACATTCCTTACATGGGCGAAAAACTACAGATCGGAGAAAGTACGTCGGCAAAGCGGGTTAATTTATTGCATGATCGTATTATGAAAAATGTAGATGCGGACGAAATGCTTTCCGAAGGGGTAATCAACGATTGTAAAAGTTACTTGGCAGATTGTAAAGAGAACGCTGATTTCATCAACAAGCTCTTGCCAGATGTTAAAAAAATGGCTGAAAATATCCCTGCAGATAGGAAAGATTTTTATAAAGGGCATTTGCTTTTTCAAACGTCAATACACCTTCCTTACATAGAAATGCTGAAGAATTACTGCGAAGCTCTGCTTGCGTATCAGGCTAAAAATAAACCATTAGCTATACAGTATCTGCAAAAAGCGTTAGTCGCAAACGGCGGAATTAAAGACGCACTTTTTAGTGCCGAATATGGCAAATGGCACAATTGGTTTGTTGGTACAAGCCTTCCTTGGAATAATTATACCTATGATGAAATCAGGATTTTAATGGCAAAATTCAAGGGAGAGCCAGAACCTCCAATCAGAGAACTACGCTGGGACCCGGTGTTTTATAAATATCAAATTCCATTTTCAAAAAATTATCCTTTACTATATCCAACAAAATAAAATCATCTATTATGATCAAATTATTGCAATTCATAAAGCCCTCTTTAAAAACGACATATAGACTAATCGTTTGCTCGATGTTTTTATTATCTGTAACCCTTTTACTATTCTCGTTTACAGGCAAAGAAAATAATTATGTTGCTTTAGAAAACGCCAGTTTTAGAATTCAGGTTGACAAAAGTAACGGGGTAATCAGTTCAATTTTAGTTAAAAAGAACGGTTCGGAATTGGTTACGGAAAAGCGTTTGGCTAAAAATTTCAGAATCAATTTGCAACTGAAAGATCAAATGGCAAACTACATAGATGGCGAACTACAAAAGCCTAAATCGGTGGTGCAAAAAGGCAATGTAATTACAGTTATTTATAAAGGAATGACTTCTTCCATAGGGAAATACGATATAGATTTAACTTATACCGTTACCTTAAATGACGATCAAATATCTTTCAAATCAGACTTGAAAAACAACGAAGAAAGTCCGATCTCAGAGTTTTGGTTTCCACGAATTGGCGGTGTTACAGATTTCGGCAAAACCCGCGATGCAAGACTTGCAGTGCCTACTTATAATACGGAATGCGCTCATGGTCTCAATTTGTTTAAAGAGTTTCCGGGTAAACGCAGACTTGGCGCTGAAGCGGCGGAATTCTCGACAGATTATATGTACGTGACCATGCCTTGGTGGGATTTTTACGACCAAAAATCTGACTCTGGTTTGTACCTAGGTTATCACGATACCATTTGCAGAGTGAGCACAATGCACACATATTTATATCCAGATGTTTCTGGTCGCCAAGATGCTTTTTTAACCAAAGAAGAAGCAGTAGGGAAACCTGTTGGGCTTGTGATTTCTCATGTGAGGTATCCATTTATCAAATCGGGCGAAAGCCTTAATACAGGCGAATTTATTGTGCATTCGCACTCTGGAGATTGGCATAAAGGTTCTGAGGTGTACCGATCTTGGTTTATGAAAAATTTCCCGTTTGACCATTCCGATAGCTGGCTTCGTAAAAAAAGAATGTGGTTTTCTTCTATCATTTATCAACCAGAAGATAGGATTGTGACCGATTTTAAAGGTTATAACGAGTGGACAAAAGATGCCAATAAATTTGGGATTACGACTCACGAACTCATCGGTTGGAACAGCGGTGGCTTAGAACGAAATTACCCAGATTATACGCCTGAAGAAAAGCTGGGCGGTAATGAAGGATTTAAAAATTTGATCGCCGATATAAAAGCTAGAGGAGACAAATGCTTGGTTTTTACAAATTATAACATATTAGATTCAAACACGGATTGGTACAAGAAAGATTTGCATAAGTACATGGCGCAAAACCAATATGGCGGACAGGCAGTTGCGATGGGTTGGGGAGAAAGCACTTTGCTGGCCCGAAAAGGTTTGGATGTGCGTTACCACGCCAGAGCTTCTGTTGTGCCAGAACTGACAAAAATTTTAGATGACCAGTTTTTGCAATTGGTTAGGGATGGCGTAGAAGCGCTGCAGATGGACAAAGTTATATCTGGTGCTTCCTTAGATTTTAATCCACTGAACACCTTAAAGCCCGATGTTGCTTTGACAGAAGGATTGATACAAGCGATTGCCAACCTTGATAAGAAAGCAAAGGAGATTAACCCAAATTTTGCAATGGCTGGGGAATCTGGGATTGATCGTTTTTTACCTTACTTCCCGGTAACTTATCGCAACGCTAAAGGAGGCCACATTTCAAGTCTCAAATACGTTTTTCCAGAATGGACTTCCTGTAGCCACGTTTCTTCTCCCCAAGATTTTAATAGGATAAATGCAGCCATTATGAATGGGGCTGTAATTTGTGTAGAGCCTGATGAATATCAAGGAAGTTTGGATCAGCCGATTTATATGCAAATGGCTAATTACCTAAAAGAAACCGACAGGATAAGAGCGCTTTTGAACGACATTATTTTTATGGGTAAATACTATGATGGCATTGGCGCACAAATTCATGAAATAAATACCGCTGGCGCATTGCTATATAAAGTTCATGGAGATAAAAAAACAGATCAGCGAGCAATCATAGTTGCTAACGTTAAACAAACATCATGTGATTACAATTATAAATTCTTACACAAAGATGTAAAGCAGGCCATTTTATATTCCCCTTTTGAAGAACCTAGAACAATTGTTCAAGGAGATACTTTGACTATTAAGGGCGAGGGATTACATTTTATTGTGGAGAAATTGCCTTATTGAATTTGCTTATTAATTTTAAAAACATGAAATTCATTTTAACCTTATTTCTTGCACTAGTCCTAAATTTTGCATTTGCAAATGATGGCGTAATCGTAATAAAACCATTAGAAAATGGAGCTGATGCAACTACAATTGTTCGCAATGCAGTTGAACAGTTGCGGGCAAAAAAAGGGAACAAATTAGTTCTTGAAAAGGGGGAATATCACTTTTGGCCTAAAATGGCCGAAGAGAAATATTTGTACATCAGTAATAACGATCATGGTTTAAAAAGCATCGCGTTTAATTTATCAGGTTTAGAAAACGTCGAAGTTGATGGCAGTGGTTCAACATTTATTTTCCACGGATACATTTCGCCGTTTTTGTTGGAAAAATCTAAAAACGTAGCCATCAAAAATTTATCTTTTGATTATGCTCGAACTTTCCATTCTGAAGGCAAAATAGTCAATGCTTACACAGATAGTTTAGACCTTTCTTTTTCTAAAGATTTCCCGTATTCCGTTGATAACTACCGGTTAAATTTCAACGATAAAGAGAACAATAGCTATCCATTTGGTCATCTGCTGGAATTTGATGCGATAAAAAAAGAAGTGGCGCCTTTCGCTTTGGACTACATTAGCGGCGTGGAAAACCTGATTGCAAAAGAAATTTCGCCAGGTTTGGTTCGGATATATTTACCCGGATTAAAAGGTAACGTCGACAATATTTTGGTATTTAACAGTAAAAACAGACTGGTACCGGGCATCATTATTTCCGACAGTGAAAACATAACTATAAGTCACGTTACGGCCTATCATGCTGGAGGAATGGGCGTAATCGCTCAAAAAAGTAAAAATATTGTTTTAGATCATTTTAATGTTTTAGCAGGCGAAGGACGAATGGTTAGCTTAACCGCAGATGCTACTCATTTTGCAAATTGTAGCGGTAAAATCAGTATTCAAAATTGTGTGCTACAAAATCAGATGGACGATGCCGGTAATATTCACGGTGTTTATGCCCAAATAGATTCCATCAAGTCAGAAAAGGAAATCATCGTCAAACTTGCTCATTTTCAGCAATTAGGAGTTGATTATTTTGCTGTAAATGACGACGTCGAATTTGTAATCCCAAAATATTTAGAGACTTATGCGAAAAATAGCATCGCAAGTTTAGAAAGAATCAATAAAAATTATATCAAAATTACGTTCAAATATTCGTTATCAGCTAAAGTTAAAGTCGGGGATAATTTAGGCGTGTTAAACGATAACCCAGATGTTGTTATTAAAAACTGCACCATTCAAAAAAATAGAGCAAGAGGTTTTTTAATCGGCACTAAGGGCAAGGTATTGATTGAAAACAACTACTTCCATACTTGGTGGGGTGCGATAGATTTATATGCCAACGGAACGGATTGGTTCGAACAAGGTGGTGTTAACGATCTAACAATCCGAGGAAACGTTTTTGACGAGTGCAATTACGGCTTAAATGTAGGATTGGGGGTAATTATTGTTTTGGCAAACATGGAATTTAACCCAGCAAACCCAACTTATTACAACAAAAATATCTTGATTGAGAACAATACTTTCAAAATTTTCAACCCAAATATT
>JBBSTQ010000068.1:0-11686 GCA_038235745.1 Sphingobacteriales bacterium | reverse complement strand
GTTGTTCATCATCGATGGAAATCAGCAGAAAACAGAAGTGGCATCTATGCCCGGGATTTTCAGGTATTCTATTGATAACCTGCTGCATGAAGTGGAGAGTTGTATGGAGTTAGGTTTAAAATCGTTTGACTTATTCCCTAACATCGAGGAATCATTAAAAGATAAAACTGCAAGCGAAAGCTTGAATGAAAAGGGTTTGTATTTAAGAGCAATCAATGAAGTGAAATCTCGTTTCCCCGAAGCTTGTGTAATTACTGATGTTGCGATGGATCCTTACAGTAGTGATGGACATGACGGTTTGGTTGAAAACGGAGAGATCGTAAACGATAAAACCCTGAAAATTTTAGGCGATATGGCGGTTGCTCATGCAAGAGCAGGTGCTGATGTTATTGCGCCATCGGATATGATGGACGGACGAGTGCAGTACATCCGTGAGGCTTTAGATGCGGAGGGCTTCACTAACGTTTCAATCATGTCTTACACGGCGAAATATGCCAGTGCTTTTTATGGTCCGTTCAGAGATGCTTTAGATTCGACTCCAAAGTTTGGAGATAAAAAAAGCTATCAAATGAATCCGGCAAATCAGCGTGAAGCACTAATAGAAGGCGCTTTGGATACACAAGAAGGAGCGGATTTTTTAATGGTAAAACCAGCTTTGGCATATTTGGATATCATAAAATTGTTGAAAGATAATTTCGATTTACCGATTGCAGCCTATAACGTAAGTGGCGAATATGCTATGGTAAAAGCGGCGGCGCAAAGAGGTTGGTTAAATGAAGAAAAAGCCACGATGGAGAAATTGATGTGCATTAAAAGAGCTGGCGCAGATGTGATTTTGACTTATCACGCCAAAGAAGTTTTGAAAAATAAATGGATCTAACGCTAGATTATTGTTTAGAGAATTGATTATATTGTTTAATAAATTTTAAAGCTATGGTAATTGAAAGAACGGATAAAGAGGTAATCATAAGGCTTCCAGCAGGTATTAATATTAGCGGCTTGCAACAAATAATTGACTATCTAAGCTACCAAGAAGCTACTTCAAAATCTCAAGCTTACGCAGGCACAAGTTGATGCATTGGCAAAAGAGGTTAAAAACGGCTGGTGGGAAAAGAATAAGGAGAACCTAACACATTAATAGTAGAAAAATATAAAATTAGCTTTCGGCTTTAAGCCTTAAGTTTTACGCTTTCAAAATGTTTGATTCAATAAAAAATATATTCAATAACAACAACGAAGAAGCCCCTCTTTTGTACGGGGAAAAAGCCGATATCGTAAGAGAGAAATCTGCGGAGCTTTATGAAAAAGCAAAACAGTATTTCCCTGGTGGCGTAAACTCTCCAGTAAGAGCTTTTAAATCCGTTTACGGAACACCTTTATTTATTGAAAAAGGCGATGGAAGCCGTTTATGGGATGCTGATGGAAATGAATTCATCGATTTTTGCTGTTCTTGGGGGCCTTTAATTTTAGGTCACAACAACCCAAAAGTTAGAGAGAAGGTAATTGAGGTGATGCAAAACGGAATGTCTTTTGGCGCTCCAACAGCGTTAGAAACAGAACTTGCCGAGCTCATTATCAAAAACAACAGATTCATCGAAAAAATAAGATTTACCAGCTCGGGAACAGAAGCGGTAATGTCGGCAATTCGTTTAGCCCGAGGAGCAACCAAACGTGATAAAATCATCAAGTTTGAAGGTTGTTACCACGGTCATACAGACGCATTGTTAGTGAAAGCAGGTTCAGGATTGGTTACTTTCGGCGAAACTTCTTCGGCGGGAATCCCAAAAGCTTTTGCAGATGAAACTATTGTAGTTTCTTTGAATGATAAAGACGCGGTTAAAGCGGCTTTCGAGCAGTTTAAAGACCAGGTGGCTTGTGTAATTATAGAACCCATACCAGCAAATAATGGTCTGCTTTTGCAGGATAAGGACTACTTGGAGTACTTGAGAGAAATTTCTACTCAAAACGGTGCTTTGTTGATTTTTGACGAAGTAATCTCGGGCTTTAGAGTGGGTTTTGAAGGCGCTGCTGGTTATTATGATATTCAGCCCGACATTGTTACTTACGGCAAAATAATTGGCGGCGGCTTGCCTGTCGGTGCTTACGGTGCTTCGTCGGAAATTATGAGTAATATTTCTCCCGATGGTGCAGTTTACCAAGCTGGCACACTATCTGGAAATCCGGTGGCAATGGCTGCAGGAATTGCACAATTGGGGGAGTTGATAAAAACGAATTTCTACAAAGAGCTCAACAAAAAAACAGAAGAGTTTGCAAACTCTATTCAGCGTTACGCTAGCTCAAAAAATTACCAGTTTAAAGTATTCCAAATTGGTTCTATATTTTGGTTTACGTTTACAGATGCAGAAAAAATTCAGACTTCAGAAGCTATTGACCCAGCCAGTATGGATAAGTTTAAACTGATGCATCGCCAATTGTTGAACCGTGGAATGTACTTTGGGCCATCTGGTTACGAAGTTGGTTTTGTATCCGCAGCGCATAGTAAAACAGATTTGGAAAAAGCCAAAAGAGCAATTTTTGAATGTTTAGATATCGTATTTAAAAACAGATAAAATGCGCTTGAAACCAATTACCATATTTTATGCGATTGTTTTTTATGTGTTTTCTCAGCTTTTTTGGTGGGCAGCATTGCTGGTTGAGCTACACCCTGCTCGTCGTGGAATGGTAATAGGAGAAGGTTTTGTATTTATTACCATTATGGCTTTCGGAATTTATAAACTTCACGAAGCCATAAATCGTGAAAAAAGAATCAACGACCAGCAGAAGAATTTCTTGCTTTCCGTTACGCATGAACTTAAATCGCCTTTGGCATCTATTAAACTTTATTTGCAAACCATCAACAAACGTGAGCTGGATAAAGAGCAACAGCGTAGCTTTATTTCTAAATGTTTGTTGGATATTGAACGTTTGGGTGATTTGGTGGAAAACATGTTGTTGGCGACTAAAATCGAAAATAAATCGTACAGCTTCCCTAAACAAGAGCTAAATTTATCAGAACTGGTAGAAAAAATTGTTTCCCGTTTGCAAATTCATGTCTGCAGTAAAGAATCAATTATCACTTCCGTTGATCCAAACATTTTTATAACGGGAGATGAATTTGCGATGGCATCTGTAGTTACAAACTTAATTGAAAATGCTGTAAAGTATTCGCCAGATTGTGTTCCTGTACATGTTGACTTGCACCGTAAACCAAACGGAGTGGTTTGTTTTAAGGTTTCCGATTTAGGCATTGGTATTTCTGATGAGGAAAAACAAAAGGTATTCAACAAGTTTTATAGGGTTGGCAGTGAAGGTACTCGAAAAACAAAAGGAACAGGTTTAGGTTTGTTTATAGTGAAGCAAGTTTTGGATCACCATAACGCTCAAATAAAAGTTAAAAATAACCAACCAAAGGGAACGGTTTTTGAAGTCTCTTTTAATTAAATAGAAAAAGAACATGTCTGTAAAACAAAGAATTTTATTGATGGAAGATGAAGATCATCTTTTAGAGGCCATCAAACTTAATTTAGAAATGGAAGGCTTTTTTGTTAGAGCCGTTACCGATGGTAAAAAAGCACTTAAAGTGTACAAGGAAGAGAAATTCAACCTGATCATTTTAGATGTGATGGTTCCCGAAATTGATGGTTTTCAGGTTGCTGAAACTATTCGTTTGGAAAACAGCGAAGTACCCATCATGTTTTTAACTGCAAAAAACACTTCGGAAGACAGAATTACCGGTCTTAAAAAAGGTGCTGATGATTATTTAACCAAGCCTTTTAATTTGGAAGAATTGATTTTAAGAGTCAATAATCTGATAAAAAGAAGCATGAAAGGCGATGATTTAAAAGAAATCAACTCTTATAAAATCGGCGATAAAACCATTTACTTCAATTCTTTTGAGCTAAAAAATGATGATGGGACCATTACCGCTTTAACTAAAAAGGAAACAATGTTGTTGAAGCTGTTAATTGAGCGTAAAGACGAAGCAGTTTCTAGGGAGCAGATTTTGGAAACGGTATGGAATTACGATGTTTATCCATCCACCCGTACAATTGATAACTTCATTTTAACGTTCAGAAAGTATTTTGAACCAGATCAAAAAAATCCAATTTATTTTCATTCCATTCGTGGGGTAGGTTATAAATTTACCGACGGTCACGCATAAAAATGTTTACCAACCAAGCGAGAATTTTAGTTTGCGTATTGCTGGCGTTAGTTGCCGGCTTCGCTGTTTGGCTAAAAGTTTATGAGATTTCCGCTTTAAGCGGAATGTTTATTTGCTTGGTTATTTGGGGATATTTTAAAGAAGGTCCTATCATTTTAGCAGCGAGGGAATTTAAAGTAAAAAACTACCAGAAAGCAAAATCCTTACTTCATAGTGTCAACAAGCCACAGCTGTTAAATAAGCGCAGAAAGCCCTACTATTATTTTATGTTGGGTAGTATCGCAGTGGCTAATGCGGATTATGAGTTGGCGGAGTTAAACTTGGGTCAGTCGGCAGTTTTAGGCTTAAGAGCGAGTGATTTAGGTGTGGCGTTAATGCACTTAGCCAACATTAGCCTGCGAAACAAGGATAAGGAAAAGGGAATGGTGTGGATTAAGCAAGCCGAGAATTTGCCCTTAACGGCGAAATATAAGAGCATATTAAGTAATATCGAAAAAGAAATACAGAAGATTAGATGATGAATTCCTTGTTTATTGATTCGGCGTTTTCCAGAAAAACAGAACGTCCACCGGTTTGGATGATGCGCCAGGCAGGTCGTTTTATGCCCGAGTATTGGGAAATTAAAAACAAATACTCGTTTTTAGAAATGTGTAAAACCCCCGAAATTGCTGCAGATGTAACCATGTTGCCTGTTGATTTATTAGGGATAGACGCTGCTATTTTATTTTGCGATATTCTGGTAACAGGCGAAGCAATGGGTGGCGATTTGAGCTTTACCCAAGGCATTGGGCCACGGTTTGCCAACCCAGTAAGAAACGAGAAAGACATTGACAATTTAAATGTTGATGTAATGGATAATTTGCAATACGTTGCGGATGCCATTAAAGTTATCCAACAACGGTTAAATGGCTCTATTCCGTTAATTGGGTTTGCGGGTGCGCCTTTTACGGTAATGAGTTATTTAATAGAAGGCGGTTCCTCAAAAGATTTTAAACTGACCAAGCTTTTTATCCATAATCACCCAGAATTGGCTCATAAATTATTGGGTAAAATTGCGGCGGTTACCGTAGATTATTTGAACTTGCAAATTGCAGCTGGCGTTAACGCGGTGCAGTTGTTTGACAGCTGGGCTTTAGCATTGTGCTGGGACGATTACAAAGAGTTTTCGCACCAATATAACGTGGGTATCGTCTCTAAATTGAACAGAAAAGATGTGCCTGTAATTTCTTTCTGTAAAGGAAGTTCTGTATTTGCGCCTTTAATGGCGGAAGCAAAACCAGACGTAATTTCAATTGATTGGAATGCTGATTTAAAGGATATTAAAGGACGTATTCCGTCTAATATTGCTGTTCAAGGAAACTTGGATCCACATATTTTGTATGCAGATAAGCATGTGATCAAAGACCGTATCCATAGATTGTTTGAGCGTATGCGTGGCGAAGATGGCTTTGTGTTCAACTTGGGCCATGGCATTATGCCGGATATTCCTTTTGATCATGTAAAGTATGCGGTTGAGGTGGTAAAGGAGTTTAGATATTAAAAGCCTAATCCTAAATCCTTCTCCCCTTGGGAGAAGGACTTTCTCATAAGGATGGATACTTATCAAAACTGAACTTTATTGTTGTTTGTTTACCATTCTATATTCACTATTGACCATTTTACTATTCACAACTAACTAACTGACTAAAAAAGGTGTACCAATACGTACTTGCTATTCATATTATTTTTGTGGTAAGCTGGATGGCGGGCCTGTTTTACATTGTGCGCTTGTTTATTTACCATACCGAGGCTAACGAAAAGCCAGAGCAGGAGCGATTGATACTGCAAAAGCAGTTTCAGTTGATGGAAAGCAAGTTATGGAATATCATTACCACGCCAGCAATGATCTTATCGGTTGGTGCTGGTTTAACGATGCTATATCTTAACCCAGGTTTGTTGCATACGAATTGGATGTGGGTGAAGCTTGCTTTTGTTGCGGGGTTGCTCATTTATCACTTTATGTGCGCTGGAATCATCGGACAATTGAAAAATGGTAGGTTTTGGCTCAACAGTACACAGCTCCGTTTGTGGAACGAGCTTGCAACTCTGTTTTTAGTTGCGATTGTTTTTACGGTAATTTTGAAAAGTGCAATTGACTGGGTTTATGGCTTGGTGGGCTTGGTAATTTTTGCCGTGGTGATTATGGCTGCTGTAAAGATTTACAAACGTTACAGGGAGAAGAGTAAGCCTTAGTTCGCTCAGTTTTCTAGCGGTTTGCAAACAGAATCGTTCTTTTTTCAATCCCAGGCTTGATTGCGCTCTGCGATAAATATATAAAAATTTTTTTCGGAGTGAAATAAAACTAAAGTAACACCATAGCAGGCCACAATGTTACTTTAGTTTTTTCCTTTTAAAAATTTTAATTGAAATTAACCCCGGAAACAAAAATCATAGAGTTTTTTACTTGTTTTTTAGAAGCATACATGCCCCATCTAAATTGGTTATGCCCATTTGGTCTGTTATAAGAACCCGTAGCAACGGAAACATTGTCTAAAAAACATTCCCAGTCTCTGCCGTTATCTCTTACTCTAATATTAAAACTTTTTCCAATCGCGTTAGTCTTAATAATTATATTTCCAGAGGCAGGTAAATTTCTGTCGTCAAGTACGATGTTTCCATTCCCCTCAACTCGTAATAGAAATGCCCAGTCATTAACAGTATTCTTATCTTGAAAAATACAAGCTCCGTCATTATCTACGCTAATAATAGTGTATCTGCCATACCAAGTATGATAAACATTAGGATTATAAGTCCAATTAATTAAACTAAATGCTTCTATTCTAGGGTGCGAACTTCCTCGTGGATCTATTATAGACACCTCATCTTGAAATAATCTAAAAACTTGCGTTTTTCCATCAAGTCGCCACCATCTTCCAAAATTTGGAGCGTTGGCGTACGATATACTGGTGTTTGTTAAGGTGTGAATTTTAATATTTGTAGAAATATTACTCGCACCAGTTCCTATTTCAACAGCAGAATTATTCACATTAATAGTTGAGCCTGGAACTGAACTGGTGGTTGGTGTCAAGTTTAAACTTGAAAATGGCGGGTTAGTGCCAGATTCGGTGTAAAGCGGAGCTGATGCATAAGTGGATAGTTTTGAGTCATTTTTGGCTGAATCGTCTAACTTCAAGCTTTCTTTTTTACTGCAAGAGTTTAGAATTACTACGCTTGCTAATAACGATAGTGCAAGTCTTTTTTTGAAATTGATGTTTGTTTTCATTTTCTAAATTGTTTAATTAATGGTTAGTGAATTGGGTTTAATACTGGTTGTTTCAAAAATAAAGCCTCCATGGCGCAACAGTGCAAAACAGAGCTGCTTCTTTAATAGGCTATTTTTAGAAAAAGGACGTAATGTTTAACTACAGTTTATAGAAACAATAATAACCCTTAATGGAAAAAGAGAAGTCCAAGAAAATAGTAGAATAGTATATTTTAAGAAAGAGAACTTACCAAAACTACATCGTTAAATTGAGCATAAGGCAGTAAGCATCATCTTAAACCCTCAACAGATTTTTTACAATATTAATTGGATGTTTTTAAACGCTGTTATTTTTAAATTTTTCATTGTGAGCTTGGGCGTGTTATTCAAAAGCTTTCTAAATTTTTGGAGAAATAACTAGGGTTCTCAAAACCAACTTCATAGCAAAATGTGGCACTGCTGTAACTGTCTTGCTCAGTCATTGTGGCAACTTGTTTAATGCGAATGCTCAGGATAAAATCATTAGGGGTTTGGTTGATCCAGGATTTAATTTCTGTAAACAATCAAAGCAAAAAAATCACTCACACTTATTGAAAATGTTCTGTAAATGTCATAAGAAGCGTTTTTGGATACGATATTACCATTTTAATGGATGATTTTCAATTGACAGCCCTTTACATTTGAATTGCCAATTAATTGAAACCAGCGCCAAAATTCTTACACTGTTTGGTGCTTTCTAAAATTAACGTTAACCGAGTTGCTGCGAATTTAGCAAGCCCAACAGTTACGCTGATCTAGTTTATTATTAGATTAGAAAATGTGTTGATTGAATCAGGTATCAAATTTTTGGTTTTTATGAATTAATGATCCTAAGCTATTTAGAACGGGAAAAATAAGGAAGGAGATAAACCAGTATTATTTAATGGGTAAATTTTATCGAGTAGATAATTCGTAAGCACTCAATAAAAAAAAACAAATATTTTTATTGAAATTGTAAAACAAAACCAAACCAATAAATCAAATAACAAAAATTATGAAGTACAATTACAAAATTAAGACTTTCAAAAGTCTTTTGTATTTAGGCTTTCTGATGTTTTCTTCGCAATTATCCGCCAAAGAAAATGCTTTAAGAACGCTGAATCATGAAAGGTTTTCATCTTTTAATGAGCATCAAATTAACGCCACCACAATTTCCGGTACGGTAACCAGTCAAAGCGGCGAGGCGCTACCGGGTGTATCTGTCAGTCAAAAAAATTCTAAGAATTTTGTTCAAACTGATTTAAACGGTAAGTACCAAATAACGCTGTTAGACGGTCCTAAAACCTTAGTTTTTACTTACGTGGGCTTTAAAACTTTAGAGAAGGAAATAAGCAACAATGCAACATCTTTAAATGTAACTCTTGAAGACGATTTCCAATCTATAAATGAGGTTATTGTGACGGGTTACACAGTCGAAAAAAAGCGTGATGTTTTAGGTTCCATAGGATCCATAAAAGCGGAGCAGATAGACCAAACTACGCCAGTGAATGCTTTAGATGCAATTCAAGGACGTATGGCAGGAGTATCTATCTCTACTAACAATGGACCGGGAGGAGGTGCAGACATAAAAATAAGAGGTACTTCTACTTTATCTGGTGGCGTTGACCCTTTGTACGTTGTAGACGGACAACAATTGGAAGATATTAACAACCTTAACCCAAATGATATTGCAAGTATAGAGGTTTTAAAGGATGGCGCTTCGGCTGCAATATACGGTTCAAAGTCAGCAAATGGAGTAGTTATTATCACTACAAAGAAAGGAGCAATTGGGCAAACTAAAGTAGATGCAAACTATGTTAGAACCTACAGCAACTTGTTTGCAGCTATCCCAGTTGCTAACTCTAGACAAAGATTTGATGCGGAAAAATTAAAAGATGGCGGCACAGCTGGTGGAATTGTAGATTCTTTAGGATTGCAGACTCAGCAAAACCCAGATTTACAAGATCTAATTTCCAGGACAGCTGTAAAAGACCAGCTAAATATCTCTTTTAGTGGGGCTAGCGAAAAAAATAATTACTACGCAAACATTGGTTATTTAAACGAAGACGGGGTGGTGGTGAACAGTTCTTACGAAAGAATAAACACCAACCTAAATTTAAACTTTGACATTAACAAAAGCATTAAATCTGGGTTTAGAATAAACGGCTCTTATGAGCGTACAAATGGATTAAACGAGAATACCGTATTTAATCAGCTAGTAGAAAGACCAGCGTGGTTGCCAGTTAGAGATTACAATGGTGCCTTGTTTCCAGAAGTTTTCGGAAGACAGAATCCATTAGCGGAAGCTTTGGAATCTACAAGAGACAACAAAGACTTTAGGTCACAAATCTTTAATTTTATAGAACTTAAAATTTTTAAGGATTTAAGATTTAAATCAACTGTTGGCGGAAATTTTAGGTTGAGCAAGATAAATGAGTTTTCGCCAACCATCGTTCAAAGAATTGATAGAGATGCTGACGGTTTAGAGCGACAAATACTGACTTATGATTTTCAGCATGAGGATTACTTTACTTATAATAAAAAAATAAAGAAACATAATATTGTTGGTTTGGCCGGCTTTCAGATTCAGAAATGGAACAGAGATTTCAGCAACTTGCAAGGCACATTCGTTTCGGATAACATACCCACATTCAATAATGTAAAGGTCTTTGACTTAGGAAGATTTACGACTTTAAAAAGCCAACATTCTTTATTATCATTTTATGGTAAAGCAACTTATGATTATAGTGGTAAATACCTGTTTGCAGCAACTATAAGACGTGATGCGTCCTCTCGCTTTGGGTCTGGAAAAAAATCAGGTACTTTTCCATCAATATCTGCCGGCTGGCGAGTTAGCGATGAAAACTTTATGAAATCTATTAACAAAGTAGTTTCAGATATGAAGTTAAGAGTCGCTTATGGCGTAAACGGTAACGAAAGAATTGGCGATTATGATGCCTTAGCGTTATATGCTCCAGGAAATTTTTATGACGGTGTTAATGGCGTGGGACCTATCCAGTTAGAAAATCCAAATTTAGCTTGGGAAAACACTAAATCCGTAAATTATGGTTTAGATCTTTCATTCTTAAACGGGAGAATAACCACTTCGGTGGATGCTTATGTTAAAACCACAGATGATCTGTTGTATAATGTTCCAGTGCCACAGGAAACCGGATTTACTACCATCAGACAAAACGTGGGTTCTATCCAAAACAAAGGATTAGAATTTTTCATCTCTGCAACGCCGCTACGCCTCAAAAATTTCGCTTGGACTTCAAGCTTCAACATTGCGTTTAACGCAAATGAGGTTCTGAGCTTAGCTAATCCGGCAGGCTTTGAACAAGGAATCTTTAACATACAAGTAGGCGAACCTGTTGGAAATATGTACGGCTTTACGCAACTAGGTGTTTTCGCATTCGATCAGTCTAATGCATTTACAGATGCAGGCATTCAATTAACGCCGCAAATATCAGGAGGTAATTTTACAGGATATACTTTGAACGGACAGCCTTATACTGGTACTGTTAGGCAATTAAAAGTTGGTTCAGATGTGTTAAAAGGTGGGGATGTTTATTGGAAAGATTTGAATGGCGATTTTAACATTGATGGACAAAATGACCGCTCTGTAATTGGAAACGGTTACGCAAAATCTTTTGGAGGATTTTTTAACGAATTCAAGTACAAAGCATTTGGACTTTCGTTCCTTTTTGATTTTAACTTCGGAAATGATATATACAAACAATACGATCAGAACAGAAACTATTCAACAAGCTTTGGCGCTACACCAGCACCAGATGCAATTGATTTAAGTTGGAGGAAGCAAGGAGACGTTACCGATTTTCCTAATTTGGATAGAAACAGATCTCAAAATAGACTTGGGGTTAGCTCAAGGTTTGTGAGCAAAGCAGATTATATTAAATTTAGAAACGTGAGATTCAACTATATCTTACCTAATAGTATAGCGCAAAAAGTGAGTTGGTTATCTGGAGTATCTTTTAATTTCTCTATCAACAACCCAATTGTTTGGACAAATTACGACGGCTTTAACCCAGAGCTAGGCACTAGAGGAGTTGCACTGGAACCAGGCGTAGACAACTTAAGATACCCTAACAAAATTGAGTATGTTTTAGGCTTAAGAGCTCAATTTTAATTTGTGATTTCTAAAATTAAATTTTTAAAGATGAAAAATAATATTAAAAATATAGTAAAGGGTCTTGTTGTGTTGGTCGTTGTAACATCAGCAAGTGCTTGTAATAAATTCGTAG
>JBBSTQ010000067.1:0-11771 GCA_038235745.1 Sphingobacteriales bacterium | reverse complement strand
TAGGGCAAACGCATTTAAAACTTAGTCAATAGTTCCTCTCGTAAGTCATCATCGAGCAAAGCTCTCAGTTTTTGTCTTTTCAAAGGGCCTTTCCCTGGTTTGAGTCTTATGAGGTTAAGTGCGGTCTTAATAACCAGGGCATAGTTTTTGGCTGAATGGTCTTTCCTTTTTCTGGATCTATCTTCTCCAAAATTGACATCCAGAATCCAATGCAGCTTGTTCTCTATCGACCAGTGTTTTCTTACAGAATAATTGATGAGTGCCGCATCTGGCCGTAGGCTACTGATGTAATAGCGGGTTTCCCGCTGCACCTCTCCTGTTGCTTTCTGTATCCTTTCTGCGTCTATCTTCACGATTGTCTGCATACCCTTCCACTGCTCCGCATTATCTATGAACGTCAGGTCGCTGATCACGCTACAAGTCCTTGTTTCTATCCTCCCATGACCGATATCGATATTTTTGTCGTGGTCTGCTGCCGTCTGTCTTTCAAACCTGCCCACTACCTGCTCGTACAGTTCCCTTTGGTTCTTTTTAAGGGAAAAGATATAGTTGGCTTCTTTTTCCATCACTTTTTCGGCAATCTTGGTCTGGCAGTTCAGCGCATCTACAGTGATGATGGCACCTTTGCAGTCAATCGCATCCAACAGCTTTGGTACGGCTGTGATCTCGTTGCTCTTTTCCTGCGTGATTGCCTGGCTTAGGACCAGTTCGTTCTCTGCCGCATAAGCGGACACATAATATATCCCCTCCATACCCTTGCACTTGGGGTCAGTGCCCCTGATGGTCTTTCCGTCGATAGCTATGACCTCATCCCGGTAATGCGTCCGCAGTTCTCCGACCCATTCCGTAAACGAATCACAGAACTGGCCGGGATCCAGACTGCTATATAACCTGTTCAGGGTGTCATGCGATGGAGTCCCGTGTTCATACTCGAAGAACTTCCTCAGCCATTCCAGCTTATGGCGGCCGAACTCAGCCATCTCATCCCATTCGGTAATGCCACTGATTGCGGCCGCCAAGGTCAAAAACAATATCTCGTTCAATGAATACCTGAAATTTCCTCCGTTCACTCTTCTGGGGTCTTTGATCTTGCCGAAGATAGCACAGAATGACTCCGGATGTTCTGCAGATGTCGTGAAATTTGATGTCCCGCTCTAATCAGAAAGAAAAAAACATCAAAAAAATTAGTTAAATATTTGTTAATCAGATGTTTAATCGCTATTTTAGCATCACTGTAACAGGGCGTTATAAACACAGAAAAACACTAAAAAGCCCTCTTTTCAGAACAAAACTAAAAAATATGAGACTAAAAGCTTCTGCCGAAAGGCGAAGCTGTGTATTTATGAATTATTTTTTTTCGAAATTTTTCAAATGCGTTTGCCCTATACTGCAAACCAATAATTCAGGCTAAATGATGTTTTTTATACCATCAAAAATTGACTCAAAAAAAGTAGGGATTGATAATCCTTTGCTGTAATAGAAGTAGAATAAAATCATCAGAATAAAAATCACGATACCAATCATTCTCCTAAACATGTAACCAATCAATATCAAACCGGCAGGCACAATAAGCAACAAATACCAGCTGATTTTAATCGGACTTAAGTCTTCATTTTTTTGATAAACAAAATATAGGTTTGAGGGATTTTTTTGATCGTTGAGATGCTTTATAAATATAAAAGCAGATTTTTCGATTTGTAGGGGGCATACCGCAACCCCATCGTTAAACTTTAGCTGTTGCTTGAATCCATTTACGGAAAAATTATAGACACCATTGATTTTTTCGTTTGGTATTTCTAACGAATCTGTCGCAATTATCGCAAGCTTCTGTCCTTTAAGTAAATTTTCTTTTACTGTAAAATAAGTTATGTTTTGATCAACCTGGGAAAAAACGCCGAGCGAAGCAAACATCAGCAATATGGTAATGCACTTTTTCATAATTCTATTGCTCTTTTATTGTAAATGAGGTAGCCAATATGGAAAAAAACTCCAAATCTTTTAGCCTTATCATCATAATAATTCAAATTTAGGCTTATCGGGCCAACTGGTGTATGGTAAACTGCTGCTGTGGAAGCAACAAAACTTCGATCAGAGAAAGCATTGCCCAACTTAGTTCCTTGATTGCCTACTTTCAAAATTTCTTTATAAGGCTGAAAAACGTAGGCCTCTAACCTAAAATCAAGATGCCGTGTTGAGGTAAATACGTTCTTAATTCCTAAAGCTAAGTATTGGTTTGCCCGAAGGTTTTCCAAAAACAAAGTTTTGGAATCTTGCAAAGGATAAAATGCAGGAGTGTGAATGAGGTTGCTTCTATAATTTTCAAATTCAGGCCGATTGCTGTAAACTCCTTCAACAAGATATCCTAAACTGTATTTTGGTTTAATGTTAAAATATTCCTCCTTGCTAATTTTCATTTTGAACCACCTTCTAAAAACTTGGGTTTCTGTTAACGTGGGATAGATGGGATCATTTCTCAAAATGTTTCCGGGCTCGTAGTTTTCAAAACCTTCAACGTAAGTGAATCCGGCAAATAAACTTTTTCCTTTGGATGGGTATTGCTTACGGTTGAGCTGGTCTTTTTGATAGTTAATCCCTGTTACAAAGCCGTTGAAAGCGGTCTCGTCCAAGATATCGCCAGTTGTGAAATTATCTGTTGGGCTATACTTGTTGTTTGTTCTAAAATAGCCGGCGAATAATGTGGTTTTAGCATTTTTGCCAGTCGAAAAGCCAACATTTTGCACCACTCTATTGTCAAATTGCTTTAGAAATGTTGGATTAGCATTCTCTAAAAATAACTGTGTGGACTGAAAATAGTTCCAATTGTTATAAGTAAACTCCGTTTCTAGGTAAAAAGGTGCCTTAGTTGGAACATCCATCCGGAAAGCACCTTGCGCTGATTCGTGAAACCTCCCTGAATAAAAGTTAGCATTTATGGTGTAAGAGTTTTTTCGTAAAAAATTATACTGCAGCCCAATAAAAACGTTGCTGACTGGCCTGCTTGCAATTGCGCCACCAAAATCAACTTTGAAGTTTCTTTCTGGTTGTACCACCAATTCAAATTCGTAAGTATTTTCTGCGGGTAAGTAATTGATTTTTGGGTAAACGGTTTCAAAATTATTATCCCCTAAAAGCTTATAGTATGCTCTTTTTACATCTTGTAGATTTAGGTTCTTGTTCATGTTTTTAAAAACATTTTCAACGTATTTTTTCCTAATTCCACTAACACCGGTTACTTTAATGTTTCTAAAAGTAAGGTAAGGATTTTTGTCTACAAAAGCAGCTCGAGCAACTTTAACTGCCTCAACGGATTTTTGTCTTTTAACTTTTACTCTTATTTTTTCAATTTCGATTATCGTGGCATCATAACCTTTCTTTATGATTTCTTCAACCGGCGAAAAATTGGTAATCGAGTAGTTAGATAAGTCGGGCTGTATGTAAACCCCGTTTTCTCCAATAACTGTAGAATCTGTTTTGCTTAAGAACAAGTACATCAAAAACTTGTTCATTAGTTTTTCATCATTATCTTTCGGGTAGGTGTTAAAAGTTTTGGAAGAAACATTTGAACCAATGATGAAATCTGGCTTAAACTCTTCCTTCATCACACCCACCGGAAAATTATCGTACAATCCACCATCAAAAACGTATTTATTATCTACTTTTATGGGTCTGTAAACCAAGGGAACGGTAAAAGTGCCTCGTACAGCTTCCACTAAAGACCCACTTTTCATAGCGATAGTACTTTGCGAAAGTACATCTGACACAATACATCTATAAGGAACAAAAAGCTTATTGAAATCGTTCTTCGCATTTGCGGATGCTTGCCCTAACAACTCTAACAAAGCAAAATTCAGTGGAATATCGTTAACTAAGTTGCTTCTGAATTTAAAATTGAAACCAGTGTCAATCTGTAGTTTAGCGGATATAAATGAAGGATTTCGTTCTTTTTTGTCAAAGAAATAACTGTAATCGCTGTCGTATTTGCCAGTGATCCAATCCTGAAAATCAGTGCTTAAAGCAATGTACTCTATCTCCTTTGGGGAATATCCGGCTGCATACATTGCCCCAACAACGCCGCCCATTGAGGTTCCTGTGATATAATCTATCGGAATGTTGTTTTCTTCCAACGCTTTTAAAACGCCAATGTGTGCTAAGCCTTTGGCGCCACCACCAGAAAGCACAACGCCAACTTTTTGCGCAAAACAGTTGGCAGTTATCACAAAAACGAAAAAGCAAAAAAAGAGTTTTTTCACAGCTTAGACCACATTTTAAAGTGTTCGTAATTTACGATTTAAATTAGACATAGATTACATAGACTAAGTTCGGTACATCTTAAACGATACGCAAATTTTTGTTTGCTTACCGCAGATTCAAAACCAACAGATTAATACGATGTAAAAACAAAAAAACCCATTCATTTATAAATGAACGGGCTTTGTTTATATGATAGAGGTAATCGTATTAATCAGCTCTTCCAGATTTTTTGTCTTTATCTCTTCCAATTATATAACCAGTACCTGCGCCGGCTGCACCACCAATTATAGCACCTCTTCCTTTTTTCTTGTCAATTAATGCCCCACCAACTGCACCAGCTGCACCGCCGATAACCGCACCTTTAGCAGCAGAACTCCAACCTTTTTTCTGAGGTTGTGCAGCCGTGGTTGTTGTGGTTGTATTGTAATGATTTACCACCGTTGTTTTACTAGCTGTTGCCGTTGCCGCTTCTTGTTCTTGTTGCTCACGTTCGGCATCTACTTTGGCAGTTTCTACTCTTTTAAAACTGTCTAGCGTTAAGCTATCCTTCATCATTTTTATTGAATCTGCTCTTTCTTCTGAACTTGCTTTGTATTGGTTGTTACACGCCGCTAAACTTGCTGCAATTAAAACCACTCCGAATATCTTTTTCATTTTGTTTAATTTTAGTTTGTATTTTATAGTGCCTTAGAAATAACGATGCCAAAGCTACAAATTGCAAGTTCTATCCCCTTAATCCTGAACGGGATGTATACAAAAACCTACAGAATTTTGCAATCTTTTGATGATTAACGTAAAAATGAAGGAATTATTTTATCGAAAATTTTTGTTTCAGTCATCAAATTCAATCGTTAAAACCCACAATCTCCTTATATTTGCCGCCATGAGTATCACGGCAAAGCAAATTCGTCAGCAGTTTTTAGATTTTTTTGAGGGCAAAGGGCATCAGATTGTTGCATCTGCGCCAATTGTAGTGAAAAATGACCCTACATTAATGTTTACCAACGCTGGTATGAATCAGTTTAAAGACTTGTTTTTAGGGGAAGCGACTATCAAATATTTACGAATAGCCGATACTCAACGGTGCTTAAGAGTTTCAGGTAAACACAATGATTTGGAGGAAGTGGGGATTGATACTTACCACCACACCATGTTTGAGATGTTGGGCAACTGGAGCTTTGGCGATTACTTTAAAAAAGAAGCCATTGCTTGGAGCTGGGAATTATTGACTAGTGTTTATGGCTTGCCGAAAGACCGTTTATACGTGACCATTTTTGAGGGCGATGAAAGCGAAGGTTTAGCAAAAGACCAAGAAGCTTATGATTTTTGGAAGCAATTTGTTGATGAAGACAAAATACTTTTAGGCAATAAGAAAGATAATTTTTGGGAAATGGGCGAAACTGGACCCTGTGGGCCATGTTCGGAAATTCATTTTGATAGCCGTAGTGATGAAGACCGAGCAAAAGTTGACGGAGCGACCTTGGTAAATGCTGATGATCCTTTGGTTATTGAAATCTGGAACAATGTTTTTATGCAATTCAATCGCTTAAAAGACGGAAGCCTCAAAACTTTACCTGCACAGCATGTAGATACCGGGATGGGCTTTGAGCGCTTGGTGCGGATTATTCAAGGCAAAACTTCTAATTACGATACTGACGTTTTTCAACCGATGATTCAGTTTATCGCTGAAAAAGCAGGAATTAAATACGGGGCAGAAGAGAAAACAGACATTGCCATGCGAGTAATGGCCGATCATATCAGAGCAATCGCTTTCGCAATTGCGGATGGACAGTTACCGTCAAATAACAAAGCGGGTTATGTTATCCGCAGGATTTTAAGAAGAGCTGTTCGTTATGCTTATCAATATTTAAACCTAAAAGAGCCGTTTTTAAACCAGTTGGTTCCCTTGTTAGCTGATCAGTTTGAAGGAGTTTTTGATGAGCTGCATTCTCAGAAAGATTTTGTGCAGAAGGTGGTTTTGGAAGAGGAGATTTCTTTCTTAAGAACACTTGAAAAAGGGATTATACGATATAACAAATATTTGAACGATGTAACCAATGTAGAGAAATTGGAAGCTTTACATTCTGGATTAAGAGATGGAAAGACTATAAATGATGAAATTTTGGTTTCCCATTCAAAAGTGTCAGGAGAGTTAGCTTTTGAATTATATGATACTTACGGGTTTCCAATAGATCTGACTGATTTAATGGCTCGTGAACTAGGTCTTTCTGTAGATATGCAAGGTTTTGAAACTGAACTCCAAAAGCAAAAAGCCCGTTCAAGAGCAGCAACTGCTGTTGATACCGAAGATTGGGTAATTGTAAGCGAAAGTGAAGAAACTGAGTTTGTTGGCTATGATAATTTAGAAATTCACGCACAAATCACTAAATACCGCAAGGTAACGGCTAAAGGAAAAGAGCAGTTTCAGTTGGTATTAGATCGTACACCGTTTTACGCAGAAAGTGGCGGACAAGTTGGGGACGTTGGTTTATTGATAGGAGAGGGCGAAGAAGTAATTGTCACGGATACCAAAAAAGAAAATGGCTTATTTATCCATTTCGTAGACGCTTTACCGAATAAATTAGATTCAAAATTTTTGGCGAGAGTAGATTCGCAAAAAAGAACTTTAACGGAAAATAATCATTCAGCAACACACCTTTTACATGCTGCTTTGAAAATGGTTTTAGGCGCTCATGTCAATCAAAAAGGAAGTTTGGTAAATGAAAATTTGTTACGTTTCGATTTTTCGCACTTCTCCAAAGCAACCGATAAAGAAATTAGAGCGATTGAAGGGATTGTTAATGAAAAAATCAGAGCCAACATCGCCCTTAAAGAAGAAAGAAACGTTGAGTATCAAGAAGCTTTAGATAGTGGCGTAACAGCTTTATTTGGAGAGAAGTACGGCGATTTTGTGCGAGTAATTACTTTTGGAGAGGGGTACTCGAAAGAGTTATGTGGCGGTACGCATGTACCTGCAACCGGACAAATTGGTTATTTTAAAATAGTTTCTGAAAGTGCTGTGGCGGCAGGTGTCCGTAGAATTGAAGCAATTACTGCTACAAAAGCTGAGGCGTATATTCATGAACAAGATGAGCTTTTGAAACAACTGAAAGAATTGTTGAAGAACCCACAAGATTTGGCAAAATCTGTTGAGGCTCTGGTTGAAGAAAATAACAAGCTAAAAAAGGAGGTGGAAAAAGCGGTTTTAGCAAAAGCTTCTGGATTAAAGGACGAGCTAAAGTCGCAAGCCAAAAATATAGACGGCATCAACTTTATCGCTCAAAAAGTGGAATTGCCAAGTGCCGAAGCCATCAAAAACTTGGCTTATCAGTTAAAGGATATTGTTGAAAACATGTATTTGGTTTTAGCTGCCGAAATTGACGGTAAACCTTTGTTAACCGTAATGCTTTCTGAAAATTTATTAAAAGATAAAGGAATGAACGCTGGAAGCATTGTAAGAGAATTAGCAAAAGAAATTCAGGGCGGAGGTGGTGGTCAACCATTTTTCGCAACTGCAGGAGGGAAGAATGTTGCTGGTTTGGAAAGTGCCTTGGATAAAGCGAAAGAGTTTATAAAGTAGGTAGGCTGTATAAAGCGGATTCTTTAGCATACAGCACCTGCTGAATGAAAGGGCTTTTAAACCCCTATCATTCAGTGTTTTTTTCGAAACGGACGTTTGAATCTGATTTAAAAAAGATCTTGCAAACAGCGTAATACAGGTTCTTTAAAAAACCTACTTTGGACGACTGCAAAACGTACGTATTATCTAAAATTACAGCTCACGCCACTCCACATATTGGTAATTTTAGCATCTCCGGTGCCACCATCAAATATCCCAAAAAGATCATCGCTTTTAGTGGAGAATTCATAACCTAAAGATGTTTTATCAACTATAATTACATAAGCGCTTTCCATTTCTTTTTTGGTGCTACCCACACCTATCCCCGCCATGGTAGTTAATTTTAATTCGGGTTTTTTGGACTGATTTGCAGCCCAGCCTACAAATAACCATTCGTTTTCTTTTTGTTGGAACATTAAGGTCAAACCATTCTGCCAAGTCGCCATTTTTAATGGGCCAGCACCACATTCGCTATTGATGTTTACTGTTGGTTTTGCGTTCAATATTTTCCCGACAGTTACTGTAGCCTGCTCAAAGGGCATTCCGAAAGGCATTTCTTTGGTAGATCCTGTAGTTTTATTGACCAGTTGTATTGCATTTGCACTTAAAGCCAAAGTATTTGTGATTTCTTTTGAATCGCTATTTTTTATAGAATCGGTGTTTGACATGGCGATACTGTCTTGATCTATGGTGACTGCTGTATGTTTTTGTTGGGTATTTGTACAAGCGTTTAAAGCAAGTAGCGCTAAAACACTGAGGACTAGTTTATTTTTCACGATATTTTTGGTTCGGTTGTAAAGTTGATATTAAAAATATGATTGCATTAGTGACACGCTCAACAATAATTATTCCAACGATTGTGCAGGCTCTGACAACTAAAGGAGGGTTTTGTAGAGCAATGCCGCCTCATCAACAAACACTCTATCCTTCTAAAAAACCACACTCAAACCTGCAAAAATATTACGTCCAGGTCTTGGAATGTTGCCCCAATCCAAGTGTTGCTGATAGTAAACGTCGAACAAGTTTTCTACACCAGCGTTCAGCTCCAGTTTATTTTGCTTTAGTTTAAAGCCATAACTTCCTCGCAAATTAAACAAAGCATAACCAGCAGTCGCCTGCTCGTTAACCGTTTTACTCACTCTATTTTGCGCACTTGCCCATTCGTTTTCTGCTTGAAGACTGAATGTTTTTTTGCTAAAGCGCAAGGAAGATGTCAGTTTTAGCGGGGCAATTAAAGGCAAAGGATTTCGATTATCATCAATTCCTTTGGTATATCTCACGTTGCTAATCAATTTTAGGTTTTTCATTAACGCAGTGCTCAACCCAAGTTCAAAACCTTTTAAATTTGCATTTTTAATTTGCTCGTAAATTTTGGTTCCGTTTGCACCAATGGTCATCATGCTTAGTTCAGAATGGTATTTTCCCAACGTATAGTTTTGAATCTGATTGTTGAACAGACTAACATTAATATCCGTCGACTTCAATTTGTAACCGCCGTTTAGTTCTACGTTTAAGGATTGCTCATTTTTTAGGGTTGGATTGCCGATGTAATCATATCCATCAAAAGCGTTGAAAAGATAAAACCCATAAAGCTCATTGGTGGAGGACGGACGTTCGCTATAACCCAGACTTACAGTAGAATAAAAGTTTCCGGATTTATAACTCATGCCTGTGTTGATGCTCTTCAAAAGTTTCACTCTTGCATTATCCACTTCGTAATTGAAAACTTCCAATTGTTTACGACCCAATTCACTGGTAATTTTTGAACTCGAATAATCCAGACGTCCGTTGAGGTTGAGCATCAATTTTTCGTTTAAACTATAATTGTTGTTAAGGTACAACCCTGCGGTTGTATTTCTTACGTCTGGCCAAGTCAGCATAAACATAGGTGTACTGTTCTTTGGATACATTGTCATTTCGGCTCTGGTCATGTTGCTGAAACCATCCGTTCTTACCGTCAAAATATTTTTTGCATTTAGATTGATGGAAGTTTCAGCATAAGCACCATAAGTATCGCTCCAGCCAGGCATATCCATGTGCATAGGAGTCAATGGGCGCTTGGTATCGTCCATGCTATGGGTAATGTTATTACCGTAAACTTTGCTCTCAAAATAGTTGAATCGCTTATTTTTTGGGTACAGTTTGTAGGATAACGCATAAATTCTGGCATTTGCAAAAGCAACATCCATCGGTAAAGCAGCGTAACCAATGTCCCATCCGTCATCTGCCAGTACATCTAAGCTTAAAAAGCTATTGTCCGTTAACCTATACTTGCCATTAACACTGAAATTTACTTTTTGGAACTGCGTAAAAGCAACTTCCTGCTGGCTGGCGAGATAATTTCCTGCTTTTCTGTAAACCCCGCTAAAACGGACGCCAAACTTTTTTGCGCCGTAGTTGAGCTCGACAACGTTGTTTGTACTTTGAGCGCCTAACGAATAAGAACTGGTAAACATGCCGCTAACTGGTTTATCTGTTCCCAGTTGCGCTTGTGCCAATTGTAAATTTAGCGAACCCCCAATATTAGAACCAAATTGACTAGCTCCCGCTGATGTTGCCAACTGGATACTTTTTAAGTTAGATGGTTCCACGTAAGAAGTCGGCGGATCCATGTGATCTGTACAGGCACCAAAAATTTTGATTCCATCTAAGGTTAAACCAATTTGACTTGCAGAGAATCCACGAATCACTGGTTGCATGGCGTAGTTTCCCCTTCTAATTAAGTTGACCGCCGCCAAGCGACCTAAAACATCTTCCGTAGAAGATGTTTTAGAACTTTTGTAAAATTTCAACAATGCGTTATTATCGCTTACCCGTTCGCTAATGATTACTTCTTGCAAAGTGCAATGCTTGGAAACAGAATCTTTCGGGTTGGATTCTTGAGAAAACGCACTGGTTAAACCACCGAAACCTAGACCAATGGCAATTGCTGTAATTTTTGAAAGTCTCATAACTCATTTTTCTTGAAGGTTAAAAAACAATTTTGAAAGCAGTGTCTTCGCCTAAGGTTACTCCAGAAGCGTCTTTGATTTTTAGATTCACGTTCCAATAACCAGTCATGGTAAAGTTGACTTTACCTTTATAGTAACCATTTTTTGTTAAAACTGGATTCACATTATTTGGCGAACCATGTCCCATATCCGGCATTTGTGGCGTAACTTCTATCGAAAAATCGTTTACTGGTGTGTAAGTCATTCCGTCCACTCTTTTATTGATTTTAAGCTCAAAATCATTCACACCAATTTTGTATTTCGGGTTAGGAATTAAGGCAACCATATAAGTTATTTTATCTGTGGTTGTAATAAAAAACAACCGAGATTCTTTTGGTTCTTTTACCATAATCGGGATGATTGCAGTTTTGTTATTGTTCAGCTTTACTTCCATTGTCCAAGCGCCAGATTCTGTAGTTGGCATACTAAAAACTCCTGATGCTGGAGTCATTCCATCTTTTTTGGAGCTTGCATTAGCTTCTTCAAAAGGGGAGGAGTGTTTCATTTTCATCCCGCTGGCCATCGTTATTGTCATCATGGGTTTGATGTTGAAAACGGCATCCATTTTTTGTTGCTTGGTTGCTGAATCTAATGCGATAATGTATAAGTTGTTATAGCCAGTGCTCAAATCAGCGTCAGCCCAAAGCTGAATTTTTGTGGATGCACCGGGGGCGTAGGCTTCGCCGACTTTTACTTTGTTTGTTGGTGTTAGTTTGATTTCCTCGTTTTTGTTGCATGCTGCAAGGATTGTGAAGGATGCTATGGATAGGTATTTAAGTATATTTTTCATTTTGTTTTATTTAGAGTATCAAGATTTAGTATCAGGAATCAAGACTGCTTATGTTGAGTGTCATGGATTTTCCATGTGTCAATTGGCTTTTACGCACAGGCTTGCCTGCCCTCATGCCGGG
>JBBSTQ010000066.1:0-11785 GCA_038235745.1 Sphingobacteriales bacterium | reverse complement strand
TATAAAGTCCTTTTTGCTGTCAAAAATCTCCAATAATCCCTTGTCCATGTACGATATTTTGTCGCCCATCAGCAATGCTTCTTTCAAATCGTGGGTTACAAACAAGGCGGTAATGTCAAATTTTTTGGCAATGGTTTTATATAATTGTTGCATGGTTGCCCTTGTTTCCACATCTAAACTACTAAAGGGTTCATCCAATAAAATCAACGGTGGATTGATGATTAATGCTCTACCAAAAGCCACTCGCTGTTTTTGCCCGCCTGAAATTTGATGGGGCATTTTTTTAGCATGGTCTTCTAACTCCAAACTTTCCAACATCTCGGCTACTTTTTGCTCCACATCGGCGGAAGCCATTTTTCTGATTCTTAAACCAAATGCAACATTTTCAAAAACGTTGAGGTTTGGGAATAATAAAGGTTCTTGAAACAGATAAACAACATTTCTTTCGTTAGATTTTAACTTGCTGATGTTTTTGCCGTTTAAAACCACCTCGCCATGGTCTTGTTTCTCAATACCAGCAATAATTTTTAGTAAGGTTGATTTTCCACAACCACTTTTCCCCAAAATACTTAAAGTCTGATGCGCCTGCAGGCCAAATGAAACATCTTGGATAACGGATTTATCTTTGTATTTTTTTTGGATATGATTGATTTCTAAAAACATTATTTAGCCTGTTGAATGATGAACTTTTTGTTAAACCAAAGCAAAATTACCGGCGGTAAAATAAGCAAGCAACAACTTAAAGCTGCATAGAAAATATTCGCTTCTGTTACAAACTGAAAAACTTTGATGGTTAGCGTTTCTACTTTTCCGTAACCGATAATACTAGTTAACCCAAACTCGAACCAAGAGATTAAAAAGCATTGGAAAAAGCAAACTAAAATTAAACTCTTTGCTATCGGCATTACAATTTTACGGAAAGCGTAGGAAGTTGTTCCGCCTAAGGTAGCCACCAAATCTTCGTACTGTTTGATGCGTTGGCTCCAAAATCCGGTAAAAAATATGACGCTGTACGGAAAAGCAATAATCAGTTGCGCCAAAATAATCCCTTGTACGTTTCCTGTTAAACTCATTTTTATGAAATAGAATTTAAGACAAAGCGCAAATATTACTGGCGATAGTGCAAAAGGAAAATAGGTCAGCATCAATAACTTCTTTCGGTATTTATGGTAAGCGATGTACTTGCTGGTAATAAAACCCAAAAGCGTTGCAAAACTAGCCACAGACAGAGCAATAACCAATGAAACGATAAAACTTGGTACAATGTTCCCTCCCGAAAAGAAAAGGTAAGTCCAGTTTTCTGTAGTAAACTGTTCTGGTAAAATGGGAGGGAAACGCCAGTTTTTGCTAAAGGAAAGAAAAAACAGCGTGATAATTGGCGTAACAAATGCAACTGCCAATAGCCATAGAAATATGTTCCGCTTCTTAAATCTCGTACTCATTTTTGTTTGTTTTTAGTACAAGCATCAATAAACTCAAAATAATAATGGTGTAAAGAACAGCGATTGCATAACCCTGCGGAATATCATAAAGGTTGAATTTCTGCAATTTCCTGACTGCCAAAACTGAAACTGTTTCTGGTGTAGACCGGCCTAATAACAAAGGCACTTCATAAGCTCCAATTTTGAAAATAAAGTACATCACAATATTTGGAAAACTCTTTTTAAGTAAAATTGGAATTGATATTCTAAAAATTGATTGCCGGTTTTTTGCGCCCAAAGAATTGGCTAACTGTGTGTAATCATCAATCCTTTCTGTTTGATACAAGCCGGTGTAAAGCAGTGTGAAAAAGGGAAGGCTTAAAAAAAACTGCGCAATAATAATCCCGAAACTGTATTGATCATTGACCAGGTTAGGGAAAGATTGTATTTTATCAATAATGCCCAATTGATAGCAGATTCTTGATAAGATACCTGCATTACCTAAAAACTGCGCAAAAAAGAAAGCTGCAACTATAGACGGAAAAGCCAAAGGCATATAAATTAAATAGGAATAGATGCCTTTACTGAACTTTTTGTGAAAGTTAATGGCTATTGCCATTGAAATAACCACGCTCAAAGCTAACGACGCAATAGCCAACCATCCGCTGTAAAGAAAGGAAACCACCACATCATTATTATCAAATAAGGCCGACCAATTTTTTAAGGTAAAGCCCTCATTTAAAACACCTATCAACCCAAAACTATAAGCCAGCGCAAAGCCAAAACCCACAACTAAGGGCAATATTGCAAACACGAGTAGCAACAGAAATGAAAGGATGTCTATTGGTTTTTTAAACATTGATGTTTTTAGATAGTAATTTAAATGTTTTTATACAATAATATGATTAAGTAGAGAAATAGAAATTTATATATGGGCGTTTTGACAGGCTTTACACTATATCTTTTTTTCTGAAAAAGAAAAAAAGGATGCCGTTTCAATCCTTAACGCAAAAAAAACACTTTATTTCCCTTCAATCACTTTCTTCCTAAAATCCTCTGCTACTTTTATCATGTACATAGAATGCGGTTCAACGATAGCTTTTGACAAAGCCTCTTCTTCGGTCATTCCGTACTTTGGTTTTTCTAGCGCATCATATCTAGCTTTTAGTTCTGGCGTTAGCTTCGAAATGTCAAAAACTGGTGTGCCACCGCTATTATTAATGTCGCTTTTTTCTATTTGTGCTTCTGGCGAAATTAGGTAATTGATTACAACCAAAGCACCTTCTTTATTTGGCGCATTAAATGGAACAGCTAAATAACTAGAGTTGTGGATACTGCCCGGTTTTAAAACGTACGCAATAGTGGTTTTAGGGAATAAACCTTCTTTTATGCCTCTATCTACAGCTGTAAAGCCAAAAGAAAACCCAAAGTTGACTTCGCCAGTTGCATAAAGCTGAGCGATGGTAACGGCGCTTTCTGGGAAAGTTTCTCCTTTTTTCCAGAAATTTTGTTTGTTTCTATTGATGAAGTCCCAAAGTTTTGCACTGTACTCGTCGTATTTTTTTTGATCAAAATCTCCGTTTAACTTGTCACTGCCACCAGCAATTTCGATTAACCAAGTTTTTAAAAGCGTGTAGCCAGTAAAATCTAACGATAACGTAAACTTACCCGGATTTGCTTTCCAATAAGCCTCAAAATCTTGCATGCTTACCGGTGGGGTTTTTACTTTTGCGCCATCAGTTAATGCAATAAAAGATGCTTTTCCCCAAGGTGCTTCGTAACCTTTTATTTCTTGCTGAAAATCATATTTGATAATTGGATCTTCGTAATTGATAAATGCGGAACTCGGTAATTTGTAAGTAATTGGACCAAACAAACCTTGAAACTGTTGAATTTGGAAGAAAGTTTCTCCGTTGATCCAAACCACATCCGTTTGTCCTTTTTCTACACTCGCCTCTTTTTCGCTCATAATACTACTCACGATAGAAGGGCCTTGTCCGGGTATGATTTTTAATGTGATGCCGAATTTTTCTTTCATCCTTGGCACTAAAACATCATCAATGTATTTATTGCCCTTTTTATCTCCGGTGTATTTCATCCAAGTTACCGTTGTACCCTTAGCTTTTTCTGTAATTTGTTCCCAAGATTGTTGCATCATTGGGTCGTTATTTTCTTCATTAGAACTGTCGGCGGACTTTTTATCGGTGTTACATGCGAACAACGCAAGCATTGCAAATCCCAAAATGAGGGGTTTTAGTTTTATCATCTTTATTTTTTAATTAAATAACCTGTTTATAAAGTTTTTAAATAGTTTTGAAAATATGGCAATAATTAATAATTCTGAACGCTTCCATCAACACGAAATATGGGATAAATTAGTCCAACAATTTGTTGATGATAAGGGCTTTGTAAATTACAAAGGTTTTAAAAGCAGCGAAACCGAATTACTCAAATATTTAGATTCACTAACAAATAACCCTACACAAACCAGTTGGACAACCAACCAAAAATTGGCTTATTGGATAAATGCTTATAATGCTTTTACCGTAAAATTAATTGTGGACAATTACGGTAAAGGAAACATAAAAGACATTGGCGTTGCACATCAGCAGTCTCCATTTAAAATTCCATTTTTTAAAATAGGAGCGGAGGAGTTTAATTTAGATAAGCTGGAACATGAAATCCTCCGGAAAGAATTTGATGAACCACGCATCCATTTCTGCCTAGTTTGCACCTCTTTTTCTTGCCCTAAGTTTAGAAACGAAGCTTTTATTGCCGATAAATTAGAAGAACAACTGGAGGATCAATCCAGTGATTTTATTAATGATCCGGATAAAAATTATTTAGACCAAAGTCCAATTGGTGTCTCAAGTCTTTTTCAATGGTATTGGGATGATTTTTCTGCTTACTTTACAGATAAAAAATCTTTTTTAAATTGGATAAACAAACACTCAAAAACAGCAATCAATGTAAATGATGAAATTGAGTATTTGCCCTATAATTGTGCTTTGAACGGAAAATAGTTAAGCTGAAAGCTTAAGGCAAAAAGCCTAAGGCAACTTGCAAACTGCTTTGAGCTTTTTGCTTTCGGCATTAAGCCTAAATTAATCCCTTCTAAGCAGGCTCTCAATAATTTTCTCCTCAAACCCGGGTAAAGTTTTGTAAGCATACTTCACTTTTCTGTTAGATTTAAAATCATAGGAAACCTCTAAAAATTCCTTTTCGGTTCTGGTATCTTTTCCAAAAAAGTTTGAATCATTTTTCTTGATATGTATTTCTACGGGAATGTCCTCGTAATATTTGAAATATTCTGGATGCGTAAAATAACCTAAAGGTGTGCAATCATAAGGGATAAAGCCATCCACACCGAAAGCTGTTTGTGCCCTAGCTATCCAAGGCACTAATTGGTCATAAACCCACTGGTCGCCTTCATGTCCGTTATTATTTAAACGGTCAACATCCACCGTACCCAACAATATGGAACAGCTACATTCAAATCCTGAAAACAATAATGGAATTTCAGTATCTAAAATTACTTGCATAGACGCTACATCTTTTTCAAAATTATAATCTAAAACAGGATGATTTCCTAAACCCGGCCTAAATTCATAATCTGGCTGACGGCCGATGCATAAGGAAATTTCTTCTACTTGGCTTGCTAATTCGGGATGGTTTTTTAAAACCGTACCAATGTTTGTATTTGGGCCTAAGGCTAAAATGCTCAGCTTTTCTTTACGTAGAGCATCAGCCAAAGCCCGGGTTGCATCGTTTTCTGTGCCTAAGTCATTTGCTAAATCAGAACCTTTATAAACCGGGATTTCTGGGCCATCATGGTACCAATCCAGCATCTTTTTAGTGACATCGTAACCATAATCTGCATTGGTAACAATGCTAATGCCCACAATTTCAATGTTTTTCTGACGTAATGCCATCATCAAAGTAATGCCGTCATCAACTTCGCGTGGTGTTGGCGAAGGGATACCAATCATGATGTCACAATCAAACCAAATTCTTTTGGGTTTATTTTCCATTGTTTTATTTTTTAAGCTTGATAGTGTTCTTTAATGTATTAGCAATGAAAGAGCGATCTTCATCTTCCGTCTTATCACATTTGTTATTTCCACCACGTTGACGATAGTGCCACAGGCATCCCTTTGGGAGAAGCATCTCACAAGCAAAGTCGCCATGCTTTATGGATAACTACTTGTGAGATGTTTCGTTGTCACTCAACATGACGACGTTTTTTACTTATTTTCCTGACATTCTACAAACTGTTTCAGCGTGTTTTATATTCATTAAAATGAAATAACTGAGCTTCGACAGTGCTACGTTTCCATAATTCAATGCATCAGTAGGCAACCTTCATAAACGTTCAACTATTTAACAAAATTTTTGCCTTCGCTAATAAATCCTCTTTCTCTTTTAAATCTAAATCCAAAGGCAATTGCGCCAATCCAATCAGCCTCCGTATTATTTCAATCCCAATAAATTGTCGAAATAGTTGCTCATTAAAGTCCGCTAATTTTTTGTAGAATTTATCTAAAGTTTCAAAAACCTCTTCGGACTGTTGGGCAAGATGCAGATGTGCATACAATACGCCTAAATCAAACTCGGCTTTGCCATAAAACGAAAACTCAGGGTCGATGACCATTAAACCACTTGTTGTGTTTAGCCAACTTCCTGGATAATAATCGCCATGCAACAATCTGTCGCCGTCCGCTAAATATGCTTCGCCTAAATTTTTTGCTTTTGTTTTTAGAGCTTCATCCGAGATGCACTTGTTGCCTAACGCCTGCAAACCGGGTGTAATCGTATCTAAATCAAGTCCGTTGTCTGTTAAAAAAGGATAAATAAAAATGTGTTCGTGATTTAGCTTCTTGAGTTTTCGGTTAGCCATCAACTCGCTTTCAGCAGGTTTTTTAAACTGAGCATGTAGCTCATTTAAAAAAACCGCACACATTCTCGTATCATCTTCGCTCAGCTGATTGCCTTTTTTGTACAGCGAAGAAAAATCATTTGCATTGCCTAAATCCTCCATCAAAAGAATATGATTTTTAGCATCCTCTAGTAAAATAAGGGGCATGTGATGCTTTATGAAATCGTTAGCGGCAACAATATTGTAAAATTCACTTTCTACCAAAATTCTTTCTTGCGGTGCGGGGATGCTTGGATATTTTTCTACATAAGACCTCGCTTGCTTTATGATAAACGTTTGATCATCAACATACAGCCTCAATGTGTAATTCATATTGCCCTCGCCCGGCTTCTCTGCTTTAGCAACAAACGACGAAGATTTTAAAAACTCCTTCGTTTGTAAATATCTGCTGATTTCAGCAAGATTGTTCTTGTCTAAATTCATAACATAAATTAAAAGTTTCCGAGGATATAACGCACTCCAAATTGAAACTGACGTGGTGGTGCAGCGGCTCTTATATTTAAGTTATTTGCACTTCTTGGGCCAATTTGGTTTTGATTACTTGATCCCCTTGTAGATGCAAAACCGGTTAAATTAGTCTGATTTAAAAGGTTGTAAATATCAGCAGAGAATTCAATTCCAGATTTGTTTTTTAAATTCCATCTGTATTTAGCAGAAAAATCAACAGTGGTAGCGTTTGGTAAACGCCCGTTGTTTCTTGTTTCTCCTGGTTGAATATCAGATGAAGAACCTGGCGTTTCGCCATTGCCGTTTAAATCACCTGTTGATACTATTCTTCCTGCCATATTTGTAAACGAATACCCAGTTGCAAAGTACGTTATAGGTTGCCCGCTTTGGAATAACAAAGCTGGTGTTAATGTTAAGTTTTTAGCAGGATACCAAGTAAACAAAGCGTTAAGTACATGCGTACGGTCATTATCACCTATAGCATATTCGGCAGCCCAGTCATTAGCGTCTTGTGCTCTCACGTTAATTCCTTCGGTATCTGTTTTAATTTTTGATAGAGAGTAAGAAAAACGGTAGGAAAATTTTTCGCCCTCGCCTTGTGTTTTAACAAATGAAAAATTGGCAGCACTGTACCTCGCTTTTCCATCAGTTTGTGTCATAAAAACGTCTCTTGCTATCCCTTTATAATCTAAGCCTCCAATAGTTGCTTGAAATTGCCCATTAACAGTTTTAATTGGTACAGGTCTGTCTTCATTTGCTCTAACAGGGTCAATAGCTGAGTTTTTGGGATCAGTAACTGCAAACTTTCTAGGCGTACGCGGAGCGTTTAAATTTTGTATTCTAAACAAATTTTCTGTTCTGGTGTGTACTACATCAGCATAAAACAAAATGTTATCCGCTAATTTTCTTTGGTACCCAAGAGAAAACTGGTCTGAGTACGGATTATCGTATCCGTTTGGATTTTTAATCCTGAAGTTTGTGTTGGATTGTAAATCTCGGTTACCTTGTGATTGTTCAGATGTTTGCCCTTGCAAGTACCCAGGCGTTGAACCCTGTTCAAAAATGGCTCTTAAATTTCCGGCATTGGTAATTCTATCCAAATCTGCGTTCTCGTCTAAAATCCCTAATCTTTGTAGTTCTGCCAATTGTCTTTTAAAGTTTGGTGAGTTATTGCTAAACTGTAAATTATCACTGGTTACTGAATATTTTATTTTATCATAAAATCTTCCAACGCCACCTCTAATTACGTTTTTATCGTCAATTTTGTAGTTGAAACTCGCTCGCGGGCCAATGTTGTTCCAATCGCCTTTAGTATCGCCAGCTTTTGATAAGTTATCATAATCAAAACGAATACCCAAGTTGATGTCCAATTTATCTGTTGCCTTAAAATTATCTTCGGCATAAAGGTTAAAAACGTTTTGACGCGTTCCAAAACGTGATTGGTTTAAATCTACTCTGTACTGGATAACTTCTATGTCAGAAGGTAAGTCGTTAATGTCTAAACCAGGACCAACTTGGTTAGCTATTAATACGTCCAGCTGAGGTTGTGTTGGCCTAACTGTGTAAAATCCATAAGAATTTCCAGCACCGAGCAAAGAGAAATCCGAAGTTATAAATTCCGCTCCACCTAATAAATTATGTTTTCCTTTTGTTAACCTAAATTTTTGTTGCAATTGGTTGGTGTACTCGTCATCATCAAAAATATAATCAATAGAACCAATGTTTGCTATTACCCTGTTGCCGGCTGGGTTTTGTATGGACACGCCGGGTTTGCCAATATTTGGTCTGTCGCGGTAGTTCCATCTAAAAAAAGAAGTTTGGAAGTTTGTTTCGGCTCGTAAATTAGTTCGTAATCTATACTCGTTTTTCAAAGCAATTAAATAAGTCCTGTTTTTTTGGGTCGAACCAGATGATGGGAAGTTGTTACCACCCGTTAAACCGCCGCCTTGTGCATCAATATCAAATGAGCCTACGTTTGCTCTGAGGCTAGAGTGAAAGTTTTTGTTCCAGTATTGATCTATTTTACCAGAAGCATAAGTGAAGTAATTTTTTCCTCTGATAGCGGCATTAACGCCCAATTCTGGAACGTTCAATAAGTTGTCTTTAATATCATTGGTTTGTTCCAAATTAACGTAAAAGAAAGTTTTGTCCTTTTTAATAGCTCCGCCAAAACCAACACCAAGTTGTTGGCGCTGGAAACCATCTTTAACAGGGTTGCCATATAAATCTAGTGTAGCAAAAGCAGACCTGCTATCAACCACGCCACCCGGACGCGTTAAATAGAAAACCTCGCCAGTAAAGTCATTTGAACCAGAACGGGTTTCTAGGTTCACAATTCCGTTACTGGTGTTTCCGTACTCTACCGAGTAGTTGTTGGTTAAAACGGTAATACTTTCCGTGAATCCAAAAGGAGTGTTAAACTTTGAATTTCCTAAAAAGCGTTCGTTATTATCCATCCCATCAATCAAATAATTGGTGTAAATACCACTTAAACCGTTAATAGCGATTGATGGTGCTTCATTATAACCTAAGCTTGAGATGGTAATATTTGGCAAACGGTATAAACTTTTTGTAACGTCTCTGCCCTCAATTGGTAAGTTTTGGATTTGAGATTTCGAGATGTATTGTGCCACCGCTGCGTCTGTTTTGTTAATCTTTACGGCTTTGTTGCTGTTTTCTGTAATTCCAACCTCTGTTAACTGGTAGCTGTCTTTGGGTGTTAAAACAAGCGTAAAGGTTTGATCCGAGTTACTTCTGTTGATGATCAGCGTTGCACTATTGGTATTGTAGTTTAAAGAGGTGTTAACCTTAACTTCGTATCTGCCTCCAACTAAATTTGTAAATGTCGCCTTTCCTGATGCGTCAGTAACTGATGTTTTGTTGGTTTGATCTGTTAGATTTGTTAATTTAACTTCTACGCCGGCAACGTTTTCCGTCTCTTGGTTCTGTATAGTAACGTTCAAAGATTTTTGAGCGTAGGTTGTTATTGTTGCCAATAAGGCAATTGTAAAAAGTATAGTTCTTTTCATTGAAAAAATATAAATAAAATAAATTGCTGTAAAATTAGAAGGAGTGAGAAACCGTTGGCGGGCCTCTAGGTGGAAACGTTTGGCTTAGGGTAAGCCGTAAAAAAGATATATGTAGATATAGGGTGTTTTTTGGTTTTAGTTTATTGATAATATCCAACAAAACTTTAACCAGTAAGTTTTCTTTAAAATAGGAGTATAAGTCTTTCTCGCTATCAATATCTTTTAAAACCGGAGATTTAAAAACTGAACTATTTAGGGCTTTAAAAAGACCAATTAAATTCCGGAAAGCTTGTTTGGTTTGCCACTTGATAGCACTAAAACCATTTTTGTCGAACTTATTTTTAGGAATGCCTATTAAATATGCACCGCCATCTTGGCTTGGACCTAAAACAACTTTTCCTTTTTCTGTTTGGGAAATAGCATCTTGCAGTTGCGATAAACTCAATGCCGGACAATCATTACCAATACAAATTACGTTTTCAAAACCTTTAGCATAAATATCAGCAAAGGCGTTGGCTATTCTTTCGCCAAAACCGTTACCATTTTGATGGAAGGTATCAACCAAAAACGTTGTGGCTGTAGTTTGCTTTGCTAATTGATAAAAATGTTGAGTTAAAACCGAAGAAATTTTACGCGTAACTTTTTGCGATGAAAATCCGCTAAAGCTTTTAGCTCTAGCTTCAAACTCAGGTAAATCGGCAAAAAGTATAATCGCAGTTTTATTCATTTTATACACACATAACGATTTTTTGTTGCCAACAGTTTTTTCAAACGCAACAAAAATAAACATTTCTTTGACAAATAGCGGTCATCATTATATCTATATATGATAATATATTCATATATTTGTAGCGTTATGATAGCAACAGCAAAAAGAAACTTATCAAAAGAGAAGCTAGAAATGGCGGCGTTTATTTTAAAAACGGTTGCGCATCCGCTTCGCCTTTCCATAATAGATTTATTATCAGAAAAAGAAAGGATGAGTGTGAATGAAATTGTTGAAGCATTGGAAGCGGAGCAGTCTTCGGTATCGCATCATTTATCGAACATGAAAATTAAAGGTTTGCTGAAGGCAGAAAAGCAAGGTGTTCAAGTGTTCTACTCGTTGAAAGAACGTGATTTAATTAAGCTTTTGGATTGCATGGAGAACTGTAATTGTAACATGTAATCGGCAAGGCATGCATTTATATTTAACCTACTTTTTAGCACTATTTATCGGACTTTCATTGGGCTTAACTGGTGGTGGAGGGTCTATTTTGACTGTACCTGTTTTAGTTTACGTTGCTAAAATTGAACCGGTTGTAGCAACAGCATACTCCTTATTCATAGTGGGGTTTACTTCACTAGTAGGAGCGGGGAGCTATGTAAAAAAAGGATTGGTCAATGTTCGTATGTCTGTTATTTTCGCAATTCCAGCATTTATAACTGTTTGGCTAATGCGCAAATTTGTGATACACGCTTTGCCCAATGTTTTCTTCACGGTTGGCTCTTTTACCTTAACAAAGGATTTGTTCTTAATGCTATTTTTTGCATTGATCATGCTGATATCGGGTTGTAAAATGGTTTGTGGCGAAGTAACAAAGGAAGCCTTGCCTAGTAAAAAGTTAAATTATCCACTAATTATCATCAGTGGAATAACAGTTGGTATTTTATCTGGTTTGGTGGGTGCTGGAGGTGGCTTTTTAATTGTACCAGCATTAGTGTTTTTGATGTATTTACCCATGCACAAAGCTGTTGGCACATCGCTTTTGGTCATTGCTATTAACTCTTTAATTGGATTTACAGGGGATGTTTTAAACCTACCAAAAATCGACTGGAATTTTTTGATTGTCTTTTCAATCATCGCTTCGGCGGGAGTTTTTTTAGGCGTTTACGTGAACAAATTCATCAACAATCAAAAGCTCAAAAAAGTGTTTGGCTACTTCGTTTTTATAATGGCTGTGGTAATACTT
>JBBSTQ010000065.1:0-11845 GCA_038235745.1 Sphingobacteriales bacterium | reverse complement strand
GGTAGTCCATAGTCTGCGTTGATATTAAAGCGTATTTTCACTACTCACTACTCACTACTTACCACTTACCACTATTGCAACAGCAAATTCTTATATTCTGGCAAAATGTTCTTGAACTGTTCAATCACATTTTCAAAAGAATCATCAGATTGCCCGCCTGCTGCGTTTCTATGTCCGCCACCGTTAAAATATTTCTTGCAAATTTCGTTTGCAGGGAAAGTCCCAACGGAGCGCAAAGATAGTTTTATTTTGTCTTTACGCTCTACTATAAAAGCGGCCAATTTAATGCCAGTTATTGAAAGTGCATAATTAACAACACCTTCTGTTTCACCCGTTTGTATGTCGAATTTTGCAATATCCTCTTTGCTTACTGTAATTAAGGCTGTATTGTAATCCCTTAAAACCACTAGTTTATTGCTTAAGCAGTAGCCTAAAAACTTTAATCGTCCTTCAGTAGCATTGTCATAAACGTTTTGGTGGATTCTCCAGTTCTCTGCACCAGCTTCAATCAAGCCAGCGATAATTCGGTGCAAGTTAGCGGTAACATTAGGGAAACGGAAAGACCCAGAATCCGTCATAATTCCTGTATAAAGGCAAGTTGCAACATCCTTATTGATCAGAGTTTCGTCGTCCAATAAATTGGCAATAAAATCATAAATCAATTCAGCAGTTGCGCAGGCGTTTATATTCCAATGTCTAAAATCATCAAAACCTTCTGGCTCCAAATGGTGATCAATCATTACTTTTATAGCACTGGCTTTACGAACTTCCTCGCCTAGCTCATTAATACGAGTCAGCGTGTTAAAATCTAAACAAAAAATAATTTCTGCGTCAGCAACTAAAGCTTTGCTTTCTGTTTCTTTTTCAGTGTAGATGATCACTTCGGGGTTGTTTGGCAACCACTGTAAAAAGTACGGATAATCTGTCGGCGTTATTACTTTTACGTAATGTCCTTTTTGGATCAGATAATTGTACAAACCTAAGGAAGAGCCCATTGCATCGCCGTCTGGCTTATGATGCGTAGTGATCACAATCTTGCAAGGTTGTGCTAACTTTTCTTTTAATGCGTTTAAATCAATCATCAATTTGTATAAGGTTGCGAAGTTAAGCAAATCATCTGAAAATTAAACCAATACTTTTTGTTACGATTTTAAAAACCTATTTTTGCCCCAATTTTAAAATTAAGAAGATGACTACTAACAGAACTTTTACAATGATTAAGCCTGATGCCGTTGCTAACGGACACATTGGTGCTATTTTAAACGATATTACAACTGCTGGCTTTAAAATTATTGCCATGAAATACCTAAAATTAACTCCAGAAAAAGCGGGCGAATTTTATGCAGTACATAAGGAACGTGGTTTTTACGGCGATTTGGTAAGCTTTATGTCTTCTGGACCGATTGTAGCTGCAATTTTAGAAAAAGACAATGCAATTGAAGATTTTAGAAAGCTAATTGGTGCTACCAACCCAGCTGATGCTGCAGAAGGAACTATCCGTCAGAAATATGCTAAATCTATTGATGCAAATGCAGTTCACGGATCAGATTCTGATGAGAATGCAAAAATTGAAGGCGAATTTTACTTCTCAGAGGCAGAACGTTTTTAGTTAACCTTCTCACGAGAGAAAAAATTAGTTAATAAAAAAGCAACGAGGGCTTCTCGTTGCTTTTTTTGTTTATAAAAACTAAAGATATTGATGATGATTTTTCGTTGTATATTGCGTTAACGATTGAAGCGACATCCTTTTTTGCCTTTTTTTGATATTCAGCAAATGGCAAAAAAGATACAGCGTAAAGCGTGTTTAAACGCCAAAATCATTATAAAACTAACCACGGCTCCAAAAAAAAGCTATCCAAAAGATAGCTCCCTTTAATAAATAAAAAAAACTACTTAATTTCGAACACCGCTCTAACTTGCGCACTTAACTTGATTTTTTTAAAATCAATCTCTGGCGCACTATCCGCAAGTGATTCACTTTTCATCATTGTGTTTCTATAAATTGGTTGAGGATAGTTGTTGTTTTCGGACTCGTTGATTTCCAAAACACCCCAAAGTTTTTCGCCAATTGCTTCCACCAAATAAGTTGCTTTTTCTTTTGCCTGCTTTAAGGCTTTAATTTTCAACTCCTTTTTCAACGCGTCCTCTTTAGAGTACGCATATTTCTCAATATTGGTATATGCTATTCCCTTTGCGTCAACTTCGGAAATTACCATATTTAATTTGTTCAAGTCTGACACCTTGATGGTGTATTGTTTAGATGCTAAAAAAGTGGGGTCTTTTTTCTTATCCCAATAGTTATTGTACGCACTAATGTTGTTAATCATAAAGTCTGCCTGCGCAATGCCAGCTTTTGTAACCGCTTTTTGCAGTTGAGCTTCTAGTTCTTCAATACTAACTTTTCTCCGGTTGTCCTTCATGTACTCTTTCAAAGAGATACCGATGTAGATTTCATCTGGTGTGACTTCTGTTTCAGCGCTTCCATTTACTTCGATTTTTTTGCGGAGGTCTGCAGTTTGTGCAAACACGGCTGAAGTTGTAAATGCTATTAATGCTATTATAAATGCCTTTTTCATAATTTATTATTTTTTGTTTTAGTAGAGATGTAACTTTAGTGCCAATTCCATAAACTAAAAGATTTTTTTTGCGTTTTAGTACTTAGTATTCAATTTTTGATGATGAAATTTCTTAAAACTGCTGTTTTCCTACTGTTGATTGCATTTTCTGCTTCAGCGCAAGAGCCGGCAAAGCTAATGCCTAATTTTGATTTTTTGGATCTCCAAGCAGAACATTTTTGCAAAGCCGATTTAAACCAAAACCAAAAGACGTTAATTGTATTTTTTGACGCTACCTGCTCCCACTGCCAAAAAGCTGGAGAATTTTTCAATTCTCACTTGAAAAATTTAAAGCCGTATAATGTTCTGTTTATTACGATGGACGAGAATAAAGCGATACAGTTGTTTATGGAAAATTATGCGCCACTTCTTCCGAAAGATAAGAACGTCAAAATTTTAAGAGACACAGCCTACTACTTTGTGCCTAACTTTTTACCGAAACGTTATCCTGCAATTTTTGTCTACAGTAAAAATCAGCAATTAGATTTTTACACGAGTGATGAGAAAGAATTGAACACTGTTTTGGATAGGTTAAAGGCGCATTAATTAGAGAGGTCAAAGATTAGAAAGCAAATATTAAAGAACAAAGATTAAGGAGCAAAGATTAAAAATGATCGACTAAATGTGTCAGATATATACAGATTGGTATTTACCTCTTTCTGAATTTATTCACTCATTAAAAAATCAATCCTTCTATCATTCAATTCTTCAAAATTCATTCATTCTCTCCTTCACTACTTCCTATCTGTATGCCCTAAGTCTTTTTCGGGACTAATAACATCTCTTACTAATTTTTTCAATTCTTTAATTTCAGGGAAGCGATCTTCTGTTTTTCTATCGAAAATTTGCTCTTCGTCAATTCTTACGCTGAAAACACCTCCAATTTCTGCGGGACAAAGCGTTACGCCATAGATTTCATCGGTAAAAGTATGTAATAGCTCTTGCGCCATGTAAGCGGAACGTAAAAGCCATCCACATTTTGGGCAATAGGTTATGGTAACTACGGGTTTCTGGTTCATTTTTTTGAATATTTAATTGATGGTCGTCAAATTAGTGACAAATCTTCAAAGTTGATGGTAAATTCCGGAAATTCAATATATAAACCATGTATTTTAGATTAATTCATTTGAAATACTTGTAAAAAGACTTAAAAAATTATATTTGTATCATAATGTTATGAGTCATTCTTTAGAATATTAGCAATGAGCATGGAATTAATTGTAGTAGGAGCAGGGCCCGGAGATCCAGAATTAATTACGCTAAAGGCGATAAATGCATTGAAACGGGCAGATGCAATCCTTTATGATAATTTAGCCAACAAAGTTTTGCTTGACTATAAGAAAGACGGATGTGAGCTGGTTTATGTGGGTAAAACGCCCTATCAGAAATATAACAGTCAGGAAGAAATTCACGCCGTAATTGAGCATCATTCAAAAAAACATGAGGTAATAGTTCGGTTAAAAGGTGGAGATCCGTTTATTTTTGGACGTGGAATGGAAGAAATTATGTTTGCGAAAACATTAGGGATGAAAACCAGTTACATTCCTGGTATTACCAGCATGTTAGCAATTGGCTTGAGCGGCATTCCGTTAACCCACAGAGGAGTGAGTGAAGGTTTTTGGGTGATCACCGGGACTAAAAAAGACGGAAGCTTATCCAAGGATATTGAGCTGGCTTTGCAGAGTAAAACAACTTTAGTTATTTATATGGGGATGAAAAACCTTCCTTTTATTGCCGAAGAAGCCATAAAATATGGTAAACCAAATACCTCGGCAGCCGTTATTCAAAATGCATCGTTACCGACAATGAAAATTGTTAAAGGAACTATTGTAGAGCTAGAAAAACTTTGTAAAGAACACGGGTTAACGCATCCGGCGATTATTGTGATTGGCGATGTTACAAATTTGGAAGAAATATGCTAATCCGTTCTTATTAATAACTTGTGTCGAGTCCTGATTCACTTTAAGATACAGTTATTATTATCTTTTCTTCAAAAAAATCTCTGCCATCATACACCTTGCGCTACCGCCGCCAATTCTTTCAATTGTTGGTATCGGAGCGTGTAGAATCTCCAGGTATTCATTAATGCCCGCAATTTGTTCTTCGTTCAAACACAAAAAAGCACTCTCGCTCATTACCAAAAATGTTTGCTCATGCGAATTTGTAACCTCCAACATATTACCTGCGAACAAGTTCATCTGCGCAAAGCTAATTTCGATGACCTTTTTTCCAGTACTCTTAAAACTTGCTAACAGTGTTGATCTTTCTTTGCCATCAGGCACACTTTCCAAACAGATTACAACAAAACTAGTCGCCACACACATCATTACGTTGGTGTGATAGATAGGTAGATCATTTTGGTCAACGGCGTGAAAAGTGATGGTCTCAAAACCGCTTTCGCAACAAAAAACATCCAATACTTTTGGGTGCGTTCGTATGGATAGGCAAGCGTAAGCAATCTTGGCCATTCGGTCTAAAACCATACTTCCTGTCCCCTCTAAATATTCTTCTTTGTCTTCCGTAAATGTTAAATCGTTAATTTCCGTAATATCAAACTGACTGCTCAAAGCACTTAAAATATCATCTCTACGTTCCACTCTGCGGTTTTCGGCCTGCATAGGATAAACGTAAACGCTGCCATCGTTGTGAAAGGAAACCCAATTGTTTGGGAAAATAGAGTCGGGCGTGTGCGGTTGCAAGGTGTCTTCAATTACAATCACATTGATGTGATTTAGCCTGAGCAATTTCACAAATTCATCAAACTCTGCCAAAGCTCTCCCTTGCACATTTCCTTTAATTGGTTGGTTCTCAAAATTGTTGCCTTCGGTTTGCGGGTTAAAACCAAACGCAACCGGACGAATCATTAATATGTTGGATGTGGACTGCATTTTTTGTGAGATATGAGTATTGAGATATGAGAGCTTTTAAAGAGTTGAGAAAAAATTAAGGATGAAAGAGTAAAAGATTAAAGAAAAAGGACAAACGAAATACTCGATATGTTGTATATAGGCGAAATTGCACCCATAGATTCTATTCAACTCATTATAACAAACGAAATAACCACACCGAACAGCCCTAAAAACCTAACCACCTAAACCAATTCGTCCCTCAAAATAGGCATACTCATACAATGGAAACCGCCTCTTGCTCTTGATAACTCTGCGGATGGAATAGTTATAAAAGTGTTTTCTAAAGTTTCAGGATTTTCTTCTCCGGATTCAAATTTCTGTAGTAGCGCTTTCGCTGAAATTATGTTGAAACCCCATTCTTTAAATGAATTTAAAGTGACGTCGTTTCTATCGTAACCTATCACAACACCTTCTTTTATTGCCAGTAAATTGCAAGAGTCTGTCCATTGTTCGCGGGCGCTAGCCGGAAACTGTCGGTTGCCAGAATAGATGAACTGAGTGGGTTTACCCGATTTCAAATCGTTTAAGCTAATGTCATTTAAAAGTGCTTCAACAGATGCCATTTTTGTTGGTTGCGTAATTTTTCCCTTGGTAAACTGCGTAACCTCTACTTTTTGTAGCGGTTTATTTGGCACTAAATGATCGATGGGTTCATCGCCTTCTCCTCTTCTATCGGCAATTGCAATGGAATCTAAAATTACCCATAAATCTTTTCTTACTTGGGTAAACACCGTGTCCATGTGCATATAATCACGTTTATTGGGAATTTTTACCACACTTATTTTTTCAACCGCATTTTTTTCAAAAAGCAATTTAATCGTTTCGCTAATCGCTAAAGCCGTTGTTCTTTCGCTACAACCAATCAACAAATGGTTTTTTGCAACCATCATCACATCGCCACCTTCTAATGTATTGCGGTAATTTTCGTTTTCTTCAGCTAACAAAACATGCTCAAGCGTATCGGGGAGCTCTATGATGTTATCACGACAATTTGCAAAAAGCGCATGATTAAAAAAGACATATTTTGCCAAAATAGACTCCCTTGCTCTCGCTCTTTTTGCTGGTTTGTTTAATAGTATGTGCTGGTTGATTACGGTGCCGATATCCCTTGTGAAAATAAAGTTGGGTACCGGAGCAAAAATGAGTTCGTTTTTGTCGATTGCTCCTGAAATGAGTGTTTCCGCTAAATCGTTTGCGTTTAATTTGGCGAGTTTCAATTTTAATTGATAGGTGCAATTCTCGAACGCACAAACAGCTGAAATCAACTCCAAACGCAACTTTTCTTGCGCTAAAACCTCTGCAAGCAATTGCTGGATTTCTAAAACCTTTGTGGAAGCGTGAAATTTATTATGAGCGGGTTTATAAAAGTTTCTTTCTACATCCGCATCGATTGCCTTCAGTTTGCCCTGAACTTTTTCGGGATCTAAAAAGTATAATAACAGTTTTAAGTAATAATCGTATTCGTTTTTACGGATAGTTTCTAAATGCACAATATCCTCAAAAAGCCAATCCTGCGCTTTAGACGGCACTATATTGCCCAATTCGCTATCTGGGCTGTGAACCACCAAGCACTTTAGCGCACCTATTTCCGAACTAACACTTACCTTAAAATCCTGCGAATTATCCATCATATTTTAAAATGTACAGACACAAAGCTATCAGAATTTAAATCAAAAATTAAATAGCGCATAATGATTTTAGATTAATTATTTTTGCCAAATGAAGTTTTTACACCAAGCCATCGTTAAGGCTTTCTCCGATATTTTTGAAACAGAACTGCAAGAAAATCAAATTAATTTAGAGCAAACAAAAAAGGAATTTGAAGGTCACACAACCTTTGTGGTTTTTCCCTTTGTTAAACATACCAAAAAATCTCCAGAGCAAACCGCCAATTTACTGGGCGAATTTCTTCAAAATAACTGTGAAGAAGTTAAAAGTTTCAACGTAATCAAAGGGTTTTTGAATTTGGTTTTGACCGATGCTTATTGGCTGTTTGTGTTTAAGACCGAAGTTTTAGCAGCTAATTTTGGGTTGTTGCCTAAAAATGGCGAGAAGGTAATGGTAGAATATTCGTCGCCAAACACCAACAAACCTTTGCATTTGGGGCATGTGCGTAATAATTTACTGGGATTTTCTGTTTCCAATTTGTTGGATGCTGCAGGCTTTGAGGTTGTTAAAGCAAATTTGGTTAACGATAGGGGAATCCACATCTGTAAATCGATGTTAGCTTGGCAAAAGTTTGGCGATGGTGAAACGCCAGAAAGCACTGGTTTAAAAGGCGACCATTTGGTGGGGAAATATTACGTGATTTTTGACCAACAATATAAAAAACAAATCGCCGAGTTAGTTGCCCTAGGTAAATCCGAAGAGGAAGCAAAAAAGCAAGCACCACTAATTTTGGAAGCACAACAGATGCTTTTAAAATGGGAGCAAGGCGATGAAGAAGTGATTCAGCTTTGGAAGACCATGAATGCCTGGGTTTATGCCGGGTTTGATGAAACTTATAAAAAGCTTGGGGTACACTTTGATAAATATTATTACGAATCCAATACCTATTTATTAGGGAAAGATATTGTTGAGGAGGGTCTACAAAAAGGCGTGTTCTTTAAAAAAGAAGATGGTTCCGTTTGGATAGATTTAACCGCTGATGGTTTAGATGAAAAACTGGTATTGAGGGCAGATGGAACTTCGGTTTACATCACGCAAGATATTGGAACTGCACAACTCAAATACGATGAGTTTAAAGTTGACAAATCCTTATATGTTGTTGGTAACGAGCAGGATTACCATTTCAAGGTATTGTTCTTAATTTTGGAGAAACTTGGTAAAACTTGGGCAAAAGGTTTACACCATCTTTCTTACGGAATGGTGGATTTGCCTTCCGGCAAAATGAAATCTAGGGAAGGAACAGTGGTGGATGCGGATGATTTGATTGACGAGATGAAAGCTACTGCTAAAGAAAAAACGGAGGCTTTGGGCAAAGTTGATAATTTTGAAGAATCAGAAAAAGAGGCACTGTACCAAATGATTGGAATGGGCGCTTTAAAGTACTTCCTGCTGAAAGTAGAGCCTAAAAAACGTTTGCTTTTTGATCCAAAAGAGTCGATTGATTTTCAGGGAAATACTGGCCCGTTTATTCAGTATACTCACGCCCGAATTAAATCTGTTTTAACCAAGGCTAATTTCAAAGATGGGAACATTGATTACCCAACTCAATTAGGCGAAACCGAATTGGAATTATTGCAATTGTTAAGCAAATATCCAGAAACCATTGAACAAGGCGCTAAAGACTACAACCCTGCGTCTGTTGCCAATTTCGCTTACGATTTGGCAAAGACTTATAATAAGTTTTACCAAACAGAATCTATTTTGAAGGTTGACGACGAGTTGTTGAAAGCATTTAGGTTACAGCTCTCTTTGCATACCGCAAAAACGTTGAATAAAGCAATGGGTATTTTAGGTATTGAGATGCCAGAAAGGATGTAATTGTTAATTATCGCGGTGTTTTTTAAAAATTTTTATTTGAATACTTACGTATGAAGGAAATATTTTCTGTTCACGAACATCAAGTAGATTTCGGCATAGTATTCAAAGAGTTTTTGAAGGCGATACAAGCGAATCATTAGATGCGTAACTAGGTCACATTGGTTGTAGTATCAAAAAATAAAAGTCTAAAAGTTGTGCCTTTATTCACTTCAGAGTTTACTTCAATTTTTAGATGATGGTAAGTCACAATACTTTTTACAATAGCAAGCCCTAGCCCAAACCCTACATCTTCATTAAGGTTTGTTTTCCTAAAACGATCAAAAATAAAATCAATATCTGCTTCTGGAATGCCAAGGCCGGTATCGATAATGCGTATTTCATATTTTCCGTTTTTCAACTTCCCATCTTTAATAGTTATGCTGCCTTGTTCGCGGTTAAATTTTATTGCATTATGAATGAGGTTAAAAAATAACTGAAATATCAGATCTCTGTTTACATTATTCAACATTGAACCTTGTGACACTTTAAGGTGGAGTTGTAGGTGTTTTTCTTCTAAGCGATGACCAATTTCATCGCTAATTTCGCTTAGTAGTGCAAATAAATTAACATTCTCTTTCTTAATATATTGCTCATTTTCAATTCTAGAGATCAATAATAACGAACGGGTAATGTTCTTTAGCCTAGTTACTGTCTTCATCATCTCTACAATCGCAGTTGAAGCTACTTCATCTAAGTTTTCTCCGGTAAGCAAATTCTCCATTTTACTTTGCAACACACTGATTGGGGTCATCAGTTCGTGAGACGCGTTGGATGTAAACTCTCTTTCTTTGTAGAAAGCATCATTAATTTGGTTCATCAAATGAATTAGTGATTCATCTAAATACTTGAAATCGGTTGTGCCTGTGATGATCGGTTTTTGTTCGGCTTTAAAAGGGAATTTACTGTTGAGTAATTTAGTTTTTATAATTTTTGATAAGGGACGGATGATTATCCGGATAAAGGTAAGGTCGATTAGTATGGTGATTACAATTAAAGCAAAAAGTACATATAATGCAAAACGTTGTAAAGGTTTATTATACTGATCACTGCTTTCAGTTGTTTTTCCAATTTCCAGTAAATAATTTTTATTCTGGGCTTTAAAGGTGTAGCTCAATACCCTGTAATTCAGTGTGTCTCTTTCTATCAATCGTCTGGAGTCTGCAATAGTGTCCATTTTAAATTCTTCTGCAACAGGCAAAAGCGCAACAAATTCTTCTTTAAGCATGGTGTAACTTCCGTAAGTTTCATCTCCTTGGAAGTAATATTCCAAACCGTTCTTTTGGATAATGTTGAGTACCTTTTTTTTCTGTAGTTTTAAAGTGTAAGTGGTGTATCTTGATTCAATTTGTTTCATCAAAAACGGTAGCGCCAGTAGAAACAACAAGACGACTACTAGCTTTGAGCTGGTAATAAAAAGAGTAATTTTAGTAGATAATTTCATGACTTTTTAATTCGGTAACCTACACCGCGTACGGTTTCTAACCATTCTGTTTCTGCCCAAACGTTTAATTTTTTCCTGATATTTTTAATATGGGCATCAATATAATTAGAATCGTAATCATCATTTACAAAAGTTCCCCAGATGTGTTCACTAAGTTGCACCCGAGTTAACACCCGGTTTTTATGAAGTAGAAGGTAGCTTAAAAGGTCAAATTCTTTACGAGAAATTTCTATATTTTGGTCTCCAAAAAAAACAAACCTTTTTGGCAGATCTATTTTGAACTCGCCGATAGACAAGAGTTCGTCAGTAATGCCAAATTTTCTGCGAGAGATAGCTTGCATTCGTGATTGTAGTTCTAACAAATAAAACGGTTTTGGTAAATAATCATCAGCACCTAAATCCAAACCGGCAACACGGTCTTTTAAATTGCTTCTGGCGGTAATGATAATATAGGCGGCGTTTGGATGGCTTTTTTTTGCGTTTTTAAGAATTTCCAATCCATCTCCATCAGGCAAACTAAGGTCTATCAAAATAAAATCATATTGATTTAACCCCAAATTCTCGTTCGCAGACTTTACACTGTGGGCAAGATCGCAAAGGTAAAAGCTCTTTTTTAAGAAGGCTTCCATTTCAAATGCCAGTGTTTTTTCATCTTCAACAATTAAAACTTTCATTTTTCTTATATTAAAATTGGTAATAAAAAGCAAACCCGAAAAAAGATTGTTGATTTTTTAACTCCGCTTGTGCCTTTGGTCCTAAAACAGATAATTGATAGCTAACCTCGGCAACATAGCTTGATCGGCTTAAGCTAAGCGGTAGTTTAAAGTTGTAAGATAGAAGGTTGAAATTGTTATATGTCGTTGTAGCGGTTTGGTCCGAGGTTCGTGGCAATTCCAAACCTTTTCCTTTTCCATGGGCTTTGTCACGCTTGCCCTTTTCTATAATATAGGTTTCGTAAAAGCGCTGGGTCCCACCTATAAGCTCAACCGCTGGTTCAATAAAAATCATGTTTTTTTCGTTGAAAAGACTACCTAAACTAATTTCTTTAGAATTATTGAAGCTCATAAAAATATCATTTTGTGTACCAAAAGCACAATCAGTACTAAGTGTGGTTTTTAACCCGTTCCAATTATAATTTGTAACTAAGTTTACATTGTTTTCATTTGCGGCCTGTAGCAACGGAGAGTTTGCCGGGAAAAAAGAGCGTGTATAAGCAAACCCTACATCAAATTGGTCGTTAAAATTGTAATCATATCCAATGCTAAGGTCTGTTGCGGATAACCCAGAACCGTAATTTAATAGTTTGTACGAACCGGCAGACAAATAAATTCCTATTGGAAACCTAACTGTGGCAT
>JBBSTQ010000064.1:0-11900 GCA_038235745.1 Sphingobacteriales bacterium | reverse complement strand
ATTTGCTTTATATAAAAATTGCGGAAGATTATACATCCAAAATTCTACGTTAGCATGGTCTTTGATTTCTTTAATTAGTTCTTCACGTGGTGCAAGAATTCTGTCTTCGGTAGCTGACTTATCTAAATAACACCAATCTTCGTCTTTTTTGATGTCATTAGTAATGAAAATTATCGGTAATTTTTTCTCTTCTGAAAATTCTAAAATTTGCTTCCAAATAATTAGATCACCAAAAATTTGCGTTCCTTTTTTTTCTTTTTGTTGCAAATCGCCATATCCAGGAGGTATTTTGAATTCATAACGATGTTTCCCTTCCTCTGTAATGAAGATTATTTCTTTATAAGAATACTCTCTACCTACACTAAAACAATCTTCAAGAGTTTTCAAAACATCATCGTTTGACTTCACTTCTAAAATTTCTTTTTCAGATGCAGTAATTCGCTTAAGAATATTTTCCTCAAATGATTTTACTTCTTTTTCAAATTTTTCAATTTCAATTTTAATCTTTTCAATTTCAATTTGTTCAATGTAAGGATACTTATCGTCCCTAATTGTATCTCTTGAAATTTCATCAACTCGTTTTTGAATTTCTTTTGCTAAAGAGTTTCTAATTTCAAATATTTTAGTCTTTAAAGGCTCATACTTTTCTTTAACTGGTTTGGGGATTACGCCTTCTCTGTTTTTTAAAAATTCATATTCAACGTGAAATGGAATCCAAAGTCTACCAACAAGGTTATTGAAAATCTCATCATATATTTTCTGTCTAGTTTTTCTTGGCAAAAAATAAAAATCCAACAAAGCAGAAGAGTCGAAAACGAAAACAGCAGTGTCCCAAAGTCTCTTCTCCTTTTCTGCATTAATGTTATATGGATTGATGTTTTCTTTTTTCATCGGTTTTGTCTTGTTATTATTGTGCCTAACGAAGATTAAAGAGGTTCATCGAAATTAAATCACTATAAAATACGCCTGTGAGCTGTCTGAAAAAATCAAAAATCGCTCTTAACTTTCGAAATAAAAACAACTAAATAACCTTCCCCTTAGCCAATTTTTCTTTCCGGCTATCTTGCCACAAATAATGCAACAACGTATTTAAAACCACCGCATTCCAGTCGTTGTGCAAACTAAAAGTTGCTCTTTTCTTACGGTCGCTCAAACTTTCCACATATAACACACCCTTATTCAGGTAATATTTTAAATCGCTCCAAGGCACTAACTCCGTTTTTTGTTTTTTCCAGAATAAGAAGCCCGTGGTAAAAGTCATCATAAAACCTTCGTTAGTAACGTTTGTATTTGCAACAGTAAAACCTGTTTTATCATTAAGTGCTTCTACAAAATGACCAACTAAATATTTTTTCACGTATTGCCAAACACCCGACATGATATAATAATAAGTATGATCCTCTTCTAAAAGTTCCTCAACTTTACCAGATTTAAACCTGATGCTGATGGTTTTATCGGCTTTGCTTAAAATATCGATAATATATTCTTTACCGCTCGGCTTTTTAGAACCGCCCAATAAAGACACACCGTATTTAACTGCTTTTACGTCATCGCAGGCAATTTTTTCGTTATTAATTTCTATAAAATCTTTGTTGATTTTAATTTTTTGATTGGTATGTGGGGTAGTAATATCTACATCAAAATTATGTGCTTGCATGGGGACTAATATAATAATTTCTTGAATCTAAAAAAGAGTGCCGGTACTGCCGGACTTTATTCTGCCTAAATGTTTATATGCGCTTTCGGTAGCTTCCCGCCCTCGGGATGTTCGCATTAAATAACCTTCTTGGATTAAAAAAGGCTCGTAAACTTCCTCTATCGTTCCTTCTTCTTCGCCAACTGCGGTTGCAATGGTTTTTAAACCCACAGGGCCGCCCTTAAACTTATCGATAATTGCAGATAGAATGCGGTTGTCCATTTCATCTAATCCATGTTCATCAACGTTTAAAGCATTCAGCGCATATTTAGCGATCGCTGTTTCGATGGTTCCGTTGCCTTTGATCTGAGCAAAATCACGTGTTCGCCTTAAAAGTGCATTCGCAATACGAGGAGTGCCACGACTACGTCGAGCAATTTCAAAAGCGGCTTCGTCACTGATTGGAGTTTTTAAAATGTGGGCAGATCGCATTACAATGGTAGTTAGTAATTTTGCATCGTAATACTGCAAACGAGAATTGATCCCAAACCTTGCCCTTAACGGTGATGTTAATAAACCCGAACGGGTAGTTGCACCAACCAAAGTAAACGGGTTTAAAGATATTTGCACCGAGCGAGCATTTGGCCCAGTTTCCAACATGATATCTATCTTGAAATCTTCCATTGCAGAGTATAAATACTCTTCCACCACCGGACTTAAACGATGGATTTCGTCGATAAATAAAATGTCTCCTTCGTCTAAATTGGTCAATAAACCTGCTAAATCGCCGGGTTTATCCAAAACGGGGCCACTGGTTATTTTAATACCCACGCCCATTTCATTGGCGATGATATGTGAAAGCGTGGTTTTTCCTAGTCCGGGAGGGCCGTGTAAAAGCACATGATCCAATGCTTCGCCACGCAACTTGGCTGCCTGCACAAAAATGCGGAGGTTCTCTAAGATTTTCTCCTGACCCGTAAAATCCTCAAACTCCTGTGGCCTAAGTACTTTCTCAATCTCCTTATCGGTAGTGCTTAGGTTTTCGGTATTGGGATCCAAATTTTCATTCATGGCATGAAGATAGTAAAATCAGTTTTTGTTTATCATAGAATTTACAAACAGCGTCATTAAATTTTGATTTCCATCATCACGTAGGCAATTCCGCCTTTGGTAAATATTTCTCCAGTTTTCACGAACCCCAATTTATCGTAAAATCCAGTGGCGCTTAATCGGGCGTTGCACCAAACCTTTTCTAGCTGTTTTTCCTTGGCAAAACCGAGAACGTACGTGACTATTCTACTTCCTAAACCTAACCGTTGAAACTTACTATCAGTAGCCAATTTGCGAAACTGAAGCTGGTTGTCGTTTTCAAACAATGAAACTACGGTAGCCAATTTATTTTGATAGAACAGTCCTAAATGTGTCCCCAAATCATCTTCCGGTAATTTAATTGCATCAATAGGTAAATCAGGGTAAAGCTCTTTTTGCCGCAACTTCCAAGTGAGTTCCTGGGTTATTTGTTCAATATCATTCATCTATAAAAAACTAAAGCGGCATATTTCCGTGTTTTTTTCTGGGATTGTTTACCACTTTATTTTCGAGCATTTTAAAAGTTTTAATCAGCTTTATACGAGTGTCGGCGGGTTCAATTACCTCATCTACGAACCCCCGTTCTGCGGCTCGGTAAGGATTTGCGAAAATATCAGAATATTCTTTCTCTTTCTCCAGCAATTTTTCTTGCGGATTTTCGGCTTTAGCAATCTCTCGTTTAAAAATAATTTCGGCAGCGCCTTTTGCACCCATCACTGCAATTTCGGCACTTGGCCAAGCGTAATTCATATCGGCACCAATGTGTTTGGAGTTCATCACGTCATAAGCGCCGCCATAAGCTTTGCGGGTAATTACCGTGATTCGTGGTACAGTGGCTTCGCTAAAAGCAAACAAAAGTTTTGCTCCGTTAGTGATAATGGCATTCCATTCTTGGTCGGTGCCAGGTAAAAAGCCAGGAACATCTTCAAAAACCAACAAAGGGATATTAAAGCAATCGCAACAGCGAACAAACCTTGCGGCTTTTTTGGAAGAATTAATATCCAAAACCCCAGCTAAAAACGCGGGCTGGTTGGCTACAATGCCAATACTTCTGCCAGCTAAGCGAGCAAAACCCACTACAATATTTTCCGCAAAATCTTTATGGATTTCTAAAAAACTATCAACATCAATAACCTCTGTAATTATCTCTCTAATATCGTAAGGCTGATTTGCATTTTCTGGGATAATGTCACTTAATTTTTCTCTGCGTTCATTCCCATATTCATAATCCAAAAAAGGAGCTTTTTCTTCACAGTTTTGCGGAAGGTAACTTAACAACATTTTAAGATGATTGATGGCTTCAATTTCATTTGCACAGGCAAAGTGAGTAACGCCGGACTTTGTGGCATGAGTGGTTGCACCACCTAGTTCTTCGGCTGTAACTTCCTCGTGGGTTACGGTTTTTACTACATTTGGCCCTGTCACAAACATGTACGACGTGTTTTCGACCATCAAAATAAAGTCGGTAATAGCAGGCGAGTAAACCGCACCGCCAGCACACGGCCCCATAATTGCAGATAATTGGGGAATCACACCAGAAGCCATGGTGTTTTTATAGAAAATATCAGCGTAGCCACCTAATGAAACAACGCCTTCTTGTATCCTAGCACCGCCAGAATCATTTAAGCCAATAATTGGAGCACCGTTTTTTAACGCCATATCCATTATTTTGCAGATTTTTTCGGCATGAGTTTCAGAAAGCGATCCGCCAAAGACGGTAAAATCCTGAGAAAAAACATAAGTCAAGCGTCCGTTGATAGTGCCGTAGCCAGTGACTACGCCGTCTCCGGGATAATTTTCTTTCTCCATCCCAAAATCTGTAGATCGATGGCTTACCAACATCCCAATTTCTTCAAACGAGCCTTCGTCCATTAAAAAATGAAGACGCTCTCTTGCAGTCAGCTTTCCTTTTTTGTGCTGGCTTTCAATTCTTTCTTTTCCACCACCCAGAAAAGCTGCTTCTCTTTTAGTGTTTAATAGCGCTAATTTCTCTTTCAAAACAAATCAATTTGACCTTTTGTGAATTTATGAAAAAAATGTAAAATTCAGGGAACTGATCCCCAATATTTACGATTTTTTAAAAAAGGCAAACGATAATTAGAATTAAACCGTTCTAAATTTTTAATTTTGTTGTAAGTTCTAATTCACCTAATAGTTTAAAGTTGTTAAAACAGTCACGCATCTTTTATTACGGAAACCTATTCCTCTTCATCTTTATAGTAAAGATGTTTGTTGCGGTTGCGCCCGTTATATTTGATTTTGACAAAGGCTTGGCAAAGGTGGCAATTATGCAATTAGAGTTAGAAAATGAAACTAAGGATGTTAAAGACATCAATAAGATGTTTAAAAAGTCTACTGACTTAATCAACAAGCATGATTATTCTTTTAGTTACTCCCTAGTTAGTCTGTTTTTGAATTACGATTATTTTTCTAAAAAATATTTAAACCTATATTTTCCGGCGATTCCTACGCCACCTCCTAATTTTGCTTAGATTTTTCAAAAATTAAGTTTAAAATTATTTATTAAAAAAAATTAGGATGATTGATCATAAAGATTCTCTCAAAGATGGTGGTATTGCTAAATACTATAACCCCAAAAATTTAAAAAAAGATTTACCAGCAGGCGTGGTGGTGTTTTTAGTTGCTTTGCCGTTATGTTTAGGTATTGCACTGGCATCTGGTGCCCCGTTGTTTTCGGGTATTTTAGCGGGTATTATTGGTGGGGTAGTGGTGGCAAGTTTTAGTGGCTCGCAACTGAGCGTAAGTGGTCCGGCAGCAGGTTTAACGGTAATTGTACTTACCGCAATAACGGATTTAGGAAGTTTCGACGCGTTTTTGTTAGCCGTATCTATAGCCGGTCTATTTCAAATACTTTTAGGAATATTAAAAGCAGGTACCATAGGTAACTATTTTCCAAATAGCGTTATTTTAGGGATGCTGGCGGCAATCGGTATTATTTTGATACTTAAACAAATTCCACATGCCGTAGGGTACGATGCTGATTACGAGGGTGATCAAAGCTTTTTACAACAAGATAGCGAAAACACACTATCAGCTATTGGTTCCGCCATTGCTAAGTTTAATATGGGAGCCATCATTATTACAGCGGTTTCCATGCTGATTTTAGTGTTTTGGCCAAAAATTAAAAAGCTGGCAGTTATACCCGCTCCTTTGTTGGTGGTGGTAGTAGGTGTTCTACTTGCTCAGGCTTTTGATGCAACCTCACTTTCTTTGTTAGAAAGCCAATTGGTGCAAATACCTGTTGTTGAAAGTTTCGCTGATTTTAAATCGGTTTTCATTTATCCTGATTTCTCGCAAATTGGTAATCCGAAAATATGGACTGTTGCGGTAACTATAGCAATTGTTGCATCTTTGGAAACGCTTTTAAGTTTAGAAGCGGTAGATAAAATAGATCCCATCAAAAGGGCTTCTCCAACCAATCGGGAGCTTATTGCCCAAGGTATAGGAAATACATTTGCGGGTTTAATAGGTGCCTTACCAGTAACGGCGGTTATCGTACGCTCATCTACAAATGTGCATGCCGGTGGCCGAACCAAGATGTCAGCAATATTCCATGGTATATTTTTGATAGTGGCAGTGCTGCTGTTGCCCAGCATAATTAATTTGATCCCACTTTCCTGCCTTGCAGCAATTTTACTATTAGTTGGTTACAAACTTGCTCAAATTTCTCTTTTCAAGAAAATGTGGAAGGATGGAAAAGACCAATTCATTCCTTTTTTGGTAACAGTAATAGCGGTTGTATTTACCGACCTACTAATGGGTGTTGGTATTGGTTTGGTGGTAGGGATTATGTTTTTGTTACGAACTAATTATAGAAACCCTTATTTTTACAATGTTGAGCAAACTAAAGGTAGCGACTTGATTAGGATTAGGTTAGCACAAGAAGTTTCTTTTTTAAACAAAGGAACCATCCAATATACGTTAACGCATATCCCTCAAAATAAGTCGGTAATTATTGACGGAACAAATTCTTTGTTTATTGATAAAGATGTTCTTACGACAATTTTTGATTTTAGAGATCATGCGCATACAAAAAACATCAAGGTAGAACTGATCAATATTCACGAGAATTACGAAGTACCAAAGCTAAAAGATTTGATTATTAAAACAGAAACAGAAAATGTCTAAAGAACTTGAAAATAACAAACAGCCACGTGAAACGCTAAATATTTCTGTAGGCCATGATACTGATGATATCAGTTACGATAATTTATTGAAATGGAATAAGGAGTGGGTTGCAGATACCTTGAAAGAGGATAAAGATTATTTTAAAAAATTAGCGCAAGGGCAAAGCCCACCTGTTTTATGGATAGGTTGCGCTGATAGCCGAGTGCCAGCAAATCAGATTACTGGCACTACGCCAGGCGATATTTTTGTACATAGAAACATTGCCAATATGGTAATACATACCGATATGAGTATGCTCAGCGTTTTAGATTATGCCGTGGCAGTTCTAAAGGTAAAGCATGTTATCGTTTGCGGACATTATGGTTGCGGAGGTGTGTTGGCAGCTATGAGCCATAAACAATTTGGGCTAATTGACAACTGGTTGCGCCATATTAAAGATGTTTACCGAACCTATGCCTTTGAGTTGGATATGATGGAGGATGAGGTGGAACGTGGCAAGCGCTTGGTGGAACTTAACGTGATTGAGAACGTTTACAACCTCTGTAAAACCAGTACGATACAGAATGCTTGGAAACAGGGAAATGAATTAAGTGTACATGGTTGGGCATACAGTTTAGAAACTGGAATTATAAAAGATTTGAAAGTGTCTTTTAATTCTGATGAGAAAATTGGCAATGTCTTTAAGTTTGACACCAAGTAGTCAAAATTATTGCTAGTTTTTTATAGTTATCTGTTCTTAAGGTTTATCTTTAGGCAGTATTAAGCGTTAGAACAAGTTTTTTGACCGTTATTTTATCGCCGTACCGATACTTAAATTTATCCGTTTGTAAGAATGAAGCAAAAAGATTTTCTGAATATCATAAATGTCGATAATTATTCTGCTACGCCGAAGTACCTGCAATTAAGCAATTCGCTTATCGCCGCTATAGAAGATGAGCGGTTAAAAAAAGATGATATTTTACCGTCTATCAATGAACTGAGCTACATGCTTGAAATATCGAGAGATACCGCTGAAAAAGGCTATCGATATCTGAAAAGGAACGGCGTGATCATCTCAGTGCCGGGAAGAGGTTTTTTTGTAGCGAAGACAGATTTCAAGAAAAATTTAAAAGTGTTTTTGCTTTTCAACAAGCTATCGGCACACAAAAAAATAATTTACGACAGCTTGGTAAGTGCACTTGGGAGCGAAGCGGTAATCGATTTTTATATTTATAACAACGACTACGCTATCTTTAAGAAACTAATCCAAAACCGCAGGCAAGACTATACGCACTTTGTAATTATTCCGCATTTTATAGAAGGAGGCGAGAGTGCGTATGATATCATCAATACTTTGCCCAAAGAAAAGTTGATCCTTCTTGATAAAAAATTGTCTGGTGTAGATGGTAAATACGCTGCTATTTATGAAAATTTCGAGCAAGATATATACAATGCTTTACTAGAGGCGAAAACAAGGTTATCTAAGTACGATACGCTAAAGATGATTTTCCCGAAGAAGAGCTATTTTCCTAAAGAAATTCTAAAAGGCTTTAAGCGTTTTTGCCAACAATATGCGTTTAACTGTGTAATTGTTGGTGATATTAGCTCTGAGCCGGTTGCAAAAGGAGAGGTTTATATCAACTTAATGGAGGATGATTTGGTTGTGCTTATTGAAAAAATAATTTCACAAGACCTGGTGCTAGGGAAAGATGTAGGTGTAATTTCCTACAATGAAACCCCATTAAAACGACTTATTTTAAAAGGAATAACCACTATTTCTACTGACTTTGTTGCGATGGGTACCATGACAGCGAATTTGATCATCAGCAAAAAAATTGAGCAGCGTGAGGTACCTTTTCATGTTAAGTTGAGACCATCACTTTAAGTAGTTTTGTAAAAAAACAATTCTTAAAAGTCACTTAAAACCCGCATATCAAATTGGATGCGGGTTTTTTTGTAGTTTTTTCGCAAAAATTTGAAGTCATAAACACCTTTCTTCTCAAATCATTTCATTTTAGAAATATAATTCCATACGTTTGTTTCAACTTTAGGGGTGTCCATTAACGGACTGAGATATAGACCCTTTGAACCTGATGCAGTTAGTACTGCCGAAGGGAAAAGTAAGACAACCTGTGTGTTGTGTTTTCTTTCCTCCAATAAAACGGGGTGCTCCTAAAGTTTGAGAATTTTAAAACATGGAGATTACCGTAAATCAACAAATTTATCAGATTAACGCCAATTGCAATGTGCAAAATTTGTTTAGTGCTGTTTTAAACCAGCATACGCAAGGTTTAGCTATTGCGATTAACCAACAAATTATTCCCAAAACTCAGTGGGAAAGCCATTTTTTGCAATCAGGCGATCAAATCATCATTATCAAAGCAACCCAAGGAGGATAAAACAGCAATACTATGAAAGCAGAAAAAATTCCGAATCAGCAACTCATCACTACTTCGCCGTTTCCGGCATCAAAGAAAATTTTTGTAAAAGGCCAACTTCATAATATTGAAGTCGCCATGCGGGAAGTTACTTTGAGCGAGACCAAAATTCACAATGGTTTCGGTTTAACAGAACCCAATCCGCCGGTAACTATTTACGATACCAGTGGGCCATACACTGACGTTAACGCAACCATTGATGTTAAAAAAGGTCTTCCAAAGCTTCGCGAAAGCTGGGTTTTAGATCGTGGAGATGTGGAACAATTAGAAGGCGTTTCTTCCGAATACGGACAACAACGTTTAAACGATGAATCGATAGATCATTTAAGATTTGCCCACGTAGCAAAACCAATGCGGGCTAAAAAAGGTATGAATGTTTCCCAAATGCACTATGCTAAAAAGGGAATCATCACGCCGGAAATGGAATATATCGCCATCCGTGAAAACCAGCAGATTGATTTGTTAGAAGAACAGCTGAAAGACCAACACGAGGTCATGAATCATCAGCATCAGGGACAATCATTTGGGGCAAATACACCCAAAGGTTACATCACGCCAGAGTTTGTACGGTCAGAAGTTGCTTCTGGCAGGGCAGTGATCCCATCAAATATCAACCACCCAGAAAGTGAACCAATGATTATTGGGCGTAACTTTTTGGTAAAAATAAATGCCAATATTGGTAACTCTGCCGTAACTTCTACCATCGAGGAAGAGGTGGAGAAAGCTGTTTGGGCTTGCCGTTGGGGCGCAGATAACATCATGGATTTATCTACCGGCAAAAATATTCACGAAACCAGAGAGTGGATTATCCGCAACTCACCGGTGCCAATTGGTACAGTGCCAATTTACCAAGCGCTAGAAAAAGTGAATGGCAAAGCCGAGGATTTAACTTGGGAATTGTTCAGAGATACTTTGATTGAGCAGGCGGAACAAGGGGTAGATTATTTCACCATCCACGCAGGTGTTTTATTGCGGTATGTGCCTTTAACTGCAAAACGGATTACGGGAATTGTTTCTCGTGGCGGTTCTATCATGGCCAAATGGTGTTTGGCGCATCACAAAGAAAACTTCCTTTATACTCATTTCGAAGAGATTTGCGAAATCATGAAAGCTTATGACGTCGCTTTTTCTTTGGGCGATGGCTTACGTCCGGGTTGTATTGCGGATGCCAACGATGCTGCACAATTTGGCGAGCTGGAAACCTTGGGCGAGCTCACTAAAATTGCTTGGAAACATGATGTACAGACTATTGTTGAAGGTCCCGGTCATGTGCCAATGCACCTGATTAAAGCGAATATGGAAAAGCAGTTGGAACATTGTTCTGAAGCGCCTTTTTACACTTTAGGCCCGCTTACTACGGATATTGCGCCCGGTTATGATCATATTACTTCTGCCATTGGCGCTGCCATGATTGGCTGGTTTGGTACCGCAATGCTTTGTTACGTTACGCCAAAAGAGCATTTAGGTTTACCCAATAAGAAAGATGTTAAGGATGGCGTAATCACTTATAAAATTGCTGCCCACGCTGCAGATTTAGCGAAAGGACATCCCGGAGCGCAATACCGAGATAATGCTTTAAGTAAAGCTAGGTTTGAATTTAGATGGGAAGATCAATTCAATTTATCGCTAGATCCGGATACTGCAAAAGAGTTCCACGACGAAACTTTACCTGCCGACGGTGCTAAAATTGCCCATTTCTGTTCCATGTGTGGCCCAAACTTTTGCTCTATGAAAATTTCGCAAGATGTTAGGGATTACGCCAAAGAAAACGGAATGGAAACCCAAGACGCCATTGAAAAAGGCATGAAAGAAAAATCAAAAGAGTTCGCTGAAAAAGGAAGTGAGATTTACTTGTAGTAAAAAGTTTCGGCATTCTGAACGAAAGTGAAGAATCTAACAAACAGGTGGACGTTGTTACGCTAAGTAGAGTCTAAGCATCCCGATAGCTATCGGGATAACACGTGAGCAAAGCCATCCCTTTGGGACTTTACGCTGTATCTTTTTTTGCCATTTGCAAAATGGCAAGGGCAAAAAAGGATGGCGTCAAGATAGCTATCGGGACAATCGTTAATGAAAAAAAAAGCTTGTTAGGTTGTTAGAACAGAGATACCACATTCCGCCGATATGAGTGTCCCCCGCTGGCGGGGATAGGGGGTGGTTGATCCGTTATGTTTTCCACATCATGCAGTTGATAGACACAATAAAACGACAAACTCAAAACGGATGACCAATGCATAATTCATTCGGAAACAACAAAAATGAAAGCAATCGTAATTTCAAACGCTACGGCTATCTATAAAGAAGCAACCCTCATTAATAGTTTATTTAATGAGGGACTTGCCTGTTTTCATTTGCGTAAACCCAACCTTAACGAAACGGAAGTTGAAACGCTATTGCACCAAATAGATGAAAAATACCATCCTCAAATAGCTTTGCATCAACATCATCAATTAATAGCTAAGTTTGATATTAAAAGATTGCACTATCCAGAGCATCAGCGTAAGCAAACAAAAACAGAACAGCTACAAAATCAAAAAGAGGCCGGTTTTACTCTGAGTACTTCTATTCATCAGATTGAAATGATGAATAACATTCCTCCATTTGATTAT
>JBBSTQ010000063.1:0-12199 GCA_038235745.1 Sphingobacteriales bacterium | reverse complement strand
GCTTCTTTAATCAATCTAAGATCTAAATCATTAATGAGTTTAGGATTTCTGTTGTTGATTGTTCCATCTGGGAGTACCGTTCCTTCAGGGTCTGTCCAGCAAATTGTTGCCCGTAAAGGCCCGTAACCAGAAGTTATGATTTGTAAATTGTAAACTTCGCCTTGCGCTAACGTACGTTCGCTGATAACACTTTTTGTATTGCTGAGTTTAATCACGGATCCCGCTGTTTCTGCATTGAACAATCCCCAGCCATAAATATAATCAGGACCTAAAGCAGTGCCAGCTTCGTCAGTGGTGTTGATTGCCAAACCTTTTAATGTTGCCGAGCGCATAAAAGTACCACCGTTCAATTGAGCGTAATACTCCTGCAAAAGCACCAATGAACCGCTTACATTTGGTGACGACATTGAAGTGCCGCTAAGGGTAGCGTAAGATCTAGTATCATCGCTACCTGTAGAAGTTACGTTTACGCCATCTCCCACCAAATCTGGCTTAATTCTGCCGTCATCGGTTGGGCCCCAACTGCTAAAGCTTGAAATTTTAATATCTGAAGGACTATTTGCACCAAATGGCAAACCGCTAACGGCACCCACTGTCAAAATGTTCTTTGCGTTTCCTGTAGTGGGAATTATATCGTATCCGTTGTTGGAGCTTATGCCAGCAGGTCTGTTCCCTTTACTTACAAACTTAGAGCTGCTCGTACTTTCGTAACCAAAATATTCTTCGCCAACGGCTGGACCATTTAAATTACGACTATTTCCTGCAGAAGAAACAGGCAAATAATAAGGAGCGTTATAACAAATTAAATCCCAAGCTCTTGCGCTCTTGTCGTAGAAACCAAATTTATAATCTTCTGTGCTACCAGGTTGCCCGTAATATTCCCACCGCGGTGGATTGGTATCTGAATTGTAGTCCCAACCTGCAATAAAGCCGTAAGAATGGTTAGAAATCAACATTCCGGTAGCAGCTGCCTTGGTCATTTCAGTAGCGTCATCATTAAAATCCCAAGCATAAAGTTTTTGTAAACCCCAGGCCATACCTCTTGCAATTGGGTAAATACCTTTGGCCATCATGGTGCCTGCAACATGTGTGGAGTGTAAACTTAAAGCGTCGGGCTTGTCTTTTTGCTCGATTCTGTTTGTGGCGAATTCTTGGTGGTTCAGTAAAATACTGCCACCGTCCCAAATGCCCACTTTCCCAACTAGACTTGAAGCAGAACCATTTACATTAGCGCCTAAACTGCCACCTGTATATAAACTGTTTGTTTTGGTAGTATTTGCAGCAATGGCATTGTCAAAAGTTTTTAGGTACAACGGCAAACCTAAATCATCTACCCCTTGTAAAGAGATGATAGCGCCGTTCTTTTGGACTCTGAAAATAGGCCAATTGTTTTCTTTGGCCATTAAAAAAGCTTTCTCTTTATTCGTCTCTCTTTTTGCAGATAAATCTGCAGAAATCCGCAACAGATTTTCGCTCTGTTTTTTGGTAACCAATGTTTGCGGAATTTGGGAAAATCCAGCTTGAGTTAAAACCAAACCTATCAGCAGAAAGAGCGTTTTTTTAAGCATAAAGCGTTTAATGTCTTTAAGATATTTGGTTGTATCCAATATAGGATAAAATTGATGGTAAATTTTAATTGGACATTATAACCTATATACGGATTTGCTTTACAAACCGATTTATAGAAAAACAATTATTAAAAATTTTCCTTCTCCTTTATCCAAGCAAATAACTCGTCAATTGGTTTTTCTAACACCCTACCAAAATTGATTTCGTAGCTATCTGTAACCTCTTTTAAAATTTCTTGGAAATGGAATGCAATGGAACCTACAAAGTGGCATTCGTAATCTTTGTAGTTGGGATAGGTTAAAATATGCGTCTTCACAAATTGGTCAAAACCAACGTGAACCAATTTTTTCATGTAGGAGTGATCGTAGCAAATGCTCATAAACTCCGCAAATGATGCCAAAAAATAGTTGGGCATCGGTTTTTGGTAAACGTTTTTTATTACCGTCTCCTTATCCAATCGGTATTCTTTGTGAAATGCCTCGCTGACTTCTTTTGGCATGTTTCCGTATAAATAGTCGTTTATTAAAACCCTTCCGAAATAAGTACCAGAACCTTCTTCTCCCAAAATATATCCTAAGCCAAGATTGCTAGGGAAATTCTCTTGACCATCAAAAAAAGACACATTTGCCTCGGTACCTAACGTAGAACAAATCCCGGGTTTATCTCTACAACAAGCAATTGCAGAACCTAAAGAGTCACTTTCAACACTGATAAAAGCATTTTTAAATCTGGTAGTTAAGGCGTTGGAAACCAGTTCTCGCCTGTCTGGACTGCTACAGCCTGCTCCAAAATAATGAACCTCGGTAACATCGTCGGCAGTTTTATTGAAGGGTTTGTAATTGTTTAAGCTGCGAACAATTTCTTTCTCAGACCAAAAAAACGGGTTTAATCCGTTGGTGGTGTGTTTTTCTAAAGGTTTATGATTTGGTTGTAAAATCCAATCGGTTTTGGAAGACCCTCCGTCTGCAACAAGAAGCATTTTAAATGGATTTTAACAATTCGGTTGTCAAAGGTTTTCCTAAAAAATCGGTAACGTTATTGAATTCGATAACCTTTTTGTGGTCGTTAGGATCCAAAGACGACGATAGCATCACAATTTTAACATCTTGCTTATTTGGCGATTGTATATCTTGAAACTCTACCAAAAAATCGAAACCTGTTTTAACAGGCATCCTGATGTCTAAAAAAATAACCTCTGGTAAATTTTGACCGTTCTTATCAAGTTCGTTCAAAAAATTAATTGCCGACTCACAAGATTGTTTAATCGTTATCTCTTCCGCAAAGTCACAACTTCTCAGAATCTTCTCATTGATCATGTTATCAATGAAATTATCATCAATTAGCAACGCTTTTTTGTACTTATAAGCTGGCATGGATAAAGTTTTAATTGAACAAATATATAAAATTATGTGTTAAAACGTTTTTTAAGAATCTATATTTCAGAGCGCAATAGTACCTGTAATTTCTTTTAAAGTGACCTCACTAATTTTAGCTTGGTATAAGGCATTGGCGTACCTTGCGTTTGCATCCATAAAATTACGTTGTGCTTCTCGCAGTTCTAAGGGCACAATACTGCCTAACCGGTACTTTTCTAAAGTGATTTTCAAATTTTCTTCTGCTACTGCCACATTTTTCTCTTCGAGCGCTATCAACCGTAAACTTGTTTGATAGGTTTGAAAGCTGGTCAACAATTGTGCATTTACGTCTTGTTTAATACGCTCAAAATCCAAGGCTGCGTTTGCTGCTGAGAGCATCGCATTTTTTTCTGAACGTTTTTGTTGAAATCCATCGAATATATTTATGGATGCGGTTACGCCATAATTGAAACCTCTTGAGTTTGCTCGCAAGGCGAAGCCGGTGGGCGGGGAGGTACTTCTGGCAAAGTTATAACCCGAGGTTAGCGATATTATAGGGAAACGGTTAGCTTTTATCTGGCGGATGAAAATTTCGGAGATGGTTTTGTTTATTTCTGCAGTTTGTAAATCGGGGTTTTGCGTTTCAACAAGCGTATTTAAACTCTCATAAACCAAGGTTTTGTCGATCATGATTTCATCATCAATATCAAAAACGATTTGTAAATCACGAGCCATCAACTGGTTCAACCTAATTTTGCCTGTTCTTATCAAATCTTGCTGCATCAACAAATTGGTGGTATCTGTATTCAAATCAACTTTGGCCGCCAATAGTTCTAGTTTTGCACCTTTCCCCAATTTAAAGCGTGAACTCGCATTTTTTAACCTCACTTCTGATACTTCTAAAGCAGTTTCAATAGCCGTCAACTGTTTTTTTTGCGAAGCCAAGTTATAATAAGCTTCAATCACATCTGCAATGGTGGTTTGTACAGTTAGTTGTGCGTTCAGTTCTCCCAATTTCTGCAATTCTTTCAATCGGTCGTAATTCGCAAACATCTGAAAACCATCAAAAATCCTCCAATTTAAACCTACGCCATAGTTTAGGTTTGTTGTTCTTGCGTTAAAGGCTTCTCTGCTTTCCCCGTTGGCTAAATCAACTTTAGAGGTTTGAATGTTGTTGACATCATTTAAGTTTCCACTTATGCTAGGTAAAAAACCAGCATTGCCGTAGCTTAAATCATTTTTAACGATCTCGGTTTCGTTGTTACTTAGTTTGATCGCATAGTTGTTTTGCAAAGCAATGGCAATGGCTTCCTTAAGATCTGATTTTTGCTGTGCGTTCAACTCGCCAAAAGGCAAACAAAAAAACAACAAGCTATATATTGCTACTTTATACTTCATGTTAAGCGTTTTTTTCTGCAAGGTTTATTTCTCTTTCTGCTTTTTCTGCCCTTGTCTCTTTGTACTCTTTGGACCAGTACGAGTAAATTGCTGGGATCACAAATAAGGTTAACAATAACGAAAACAACGTTCCACCAATAATTACCGTACCCATGCTCATTCTGCTTTTTGCAGCTGCACCTAAAGCTAAGGCTATTGGCAATGCGCCAAGGGCTATTGCTAAACTCGTCATTAAAATTGGGCGTAAACGCGATACAGATGCTTCTCTGATGGCTTCTGCAACGGGCATCCCTTTTTCTTTAAGCTGATTGGCAAATTCCACAATCAAGATACCGTTTTTAGTGACGAGCCCGATGAGCATGATGGTTCCTATCTGGCTAAAAATATTCCACGACTGACCCAACAACCACAGCGAAAAGAATGCGCCAGCAACTGCCATTGGAACTGTTAAAATGATGATTACAGGATCAACAAAGCTTTCAAATTGGGCAGCTAAAATCAGGTAAACCAGCAATAAAGCCAAGCCAAAAGCAAAAATGGTGTTGGAGTTACTTTCCGCAAAATCTCTTGACTCGCCAGCTAAATCCGTTGAAAAACTGTCGTCTAAAATTTTATCCTGAGCTTCCCGCATTGCTTCAATACCATCGCCAATGGATTTTCCAGGAACTAAGGCTGCCGAAACCGTGGCAGAAACAAAACGGTTATTGCGGTAAAGTTGTGGCGGACTACTTTTTTCTTCCACCTTAACCAAGTTATCCAGCTGTATCAACTCGCCCGCATTGTTTCTTACATAAATAGAACTTAAGTCGTACGGGTCGTTTCGTTTGTTGCGGTCAAACTGCCCAATTACCTGATACTGTTTGCCATCCATAATAAAGTAGGCAAACCTTTGCCCGCTTAACGAAAGCTGTAAAGTTTGGGCAACATCCAAAACAGATACGCCTAAATCTTGCGCCTTGTTTCTATCAATGGATACATTAAGCTCTGGTTTATTGAATTTTAAATTAACATCCGTATTTGTGAAAATAGGGTTGTTGCCAATTTCATCCATAAACAGTGGAACTTTTTCTCTTAGTTTCTCAAAGTTGGGCGCTTGTATCACAAACTGGATGGGAAGCCCTCTGGAACGACCAACAGAAATGGTTGCTTGTTGAATAACGAACGCTTTTGCACCGTTTAGCTGTTTTAAGTCTTTGGTCAGCTTGCTTGCAATTTCTTCTTGTGTTCGCTCTCTGTCGCCGGGGTCTTTTAATCTCAACCTAAAAAAACCAGTATTAGCAGCTCCAGACCCGGAAAAACCAGGTGCAGTTACTGATAAATCGGCTGCTTTTCCGGTAATGGAATCTTGCACCATCTGGTTAACCTGCATCATATAATCATCTGTGTATTCAAAAGACGAGCCTTCTGGAGCAGTAATCGCTAGTGAAATCGCACTTCTATCATCCAAAGGAGAAGTCTCTTTTGGTAACACATTCCAAAATAAAAATATAATGCCCACGCAAACAATCACAATAGGGAAGGCCAACCATCTTTTGTTCAGAAATTTCTCTAGCGATTCTTGGTAAGTGCTATTCATTTTTTGAAAAAAGGGCTCTGTTTTATCGTAGAATTTAGATTTTTTTGTTCCCTTAATCAGGTAGGCGTTCAACATCGGCGTAAGCGTTAAGGAAACAAAAGCCGAAATTAAAACGGCTGCGCCAATTACAATTCCAAACTCTCGGAAAAGCCGCCCTACAAAACCTTCAAGAAAAATTACCGGTAAAAACACTGCTGCCAGCGTTACAGAAATAGAAATTACTGCAAAAAATATCTCGTTTGCTCCTTTAATTGCAGCTTCAAACGGCGACATTCCTTCTTCTACTTTTTTATAGATGTTCTCCGTGACCACAATACCATCATCAACCACCAAACCGGTGGCTAAAACAATGGCCAACAGCGTAAGTACGTTTATTGAAAACCCAAAAAGGTACATGATGAAAAACGTGGCGATCAAAGAAACCGGGATGTCGATCAATGGTCTAAAAGCAATGCTCCAATCTCTAAAAAAAAGATATATGATAATGATAACCAGAAAAATAGCGATACCCAACGTTTCTGCAACTTCAATTACAGATCGCTTTACAAAAATGGTGTTATCCAATGCAATGTCGAGCGTAAAATCTTCTGGCAGTTCTTTTTTAAGCTCGTCATAACGTTTATAAAATTCGTTTGCGATGTCAATATAGTTTGCTCCGGGCTGTGGCACAATTGCCGTTGCAACCATTGGCGTACTGCCAGATCTTAGCACCGTTTCTTCATTTTCTGGCCCTAGTTCTGCGTATCCAACATCCTTAAACCTAATGATGTTTAAGCCATCGTTTTTTATAATCAGGTTGTTAAATTGTTCCTCATCTGTTAAGTTGCCGACTGTTTTTACCGTTAGCTCGGTATTTTCGCCAGTTATTTTTCCGGATGGTAGTTCAACATTCTGTTTATCCAAAGCATTCCTAACATCAAGTGGTGTTAAGGCGTAAGAGGCTAACTTATCTGGATCTAGCCACAAGCGCATGGAATATTTTTTTTGCCCCCAAATCTGTACAGATGCAACGCCTGGAATAGTTTGCAAACGCTGGGCAATCACATTTTCCGCATAATCACTCAGCTCTAAAATATTACGCTTGTTGCTTTGGATGGTCATGGAAATGATGGCGTCAGAATTTGCATCAGCTTTGGAAACCACTGGCAAACCGTCAATATCCTTAGGTAAATTTCTTGCAGCTTGGGATACCTTATCACGTACATCGTTGGCGGCTTCCTCTAGGTTTTTTTCTAAATTAAACTCGATGGTAATGGAGCTTGAACCTTGGTTACTGGAAGATGAAATGTTCTTGATGCCATCAATTTGGTTGATGTATTTTTCTAACGGCTCAGTAATTTGCGATTCAACAATATCTGAATTGGCACCTGGGTAAAGGGTTCTTACGGAAACCACCGGAGGATCTATCGAAGGATATTCTCGCACACCCAAAAAAGCAAAACCAATAATGCCGAAAATCAACAATAAAAGATTCAGTACAATGGCTAAAACAGGTCTTTTTATACTAATGGTAGAAATGCTCATGCTTATTTGTTAGTGTCGGTTTTTAGCTTTACGTTAACAGCAGCGCCCGGTTTTATGGCCATAATGCCACTGGTAATCACGGTGTCGCCGGCATTTAATCCTTCGCTTACCAAAAGCCGATCAGCCGTTCTTATGGTAGACACAATTTTTACCGTTTTTGCCAATCCGTTTTCCACTACAAATATTTGCTTGCCGTTTAATATCGGCGTAACCGCCACAGAAGGAATTAGAATAGCGTTGTTAATTGCTTTTAACGTGAGGCTAATGTTTGCGAATGTGCCGGGAATCAACATATTATCGCTGTTGTTTGCCAAGGCTTTAATTACTAAAGTTCTGGTGGTTGCATCAATAGCCGGTTCCTTAGCATAAATTGTAGCGTTAAAAACTTTAGCTGTACCAGCCACCGTAAAATTGATTTTTGAGCCGTTTTTTACCAGCTGACTGTATTTTTCTGGTACAGAGAACGAGACTTTTACCGGATTAACGCTGACTAAGTTAGCAATGGTTTGCATGGGTGTAATGTAAGCACCTGCAGATACGTTGCGCAAACCAATTCGCCCCGTAAATGGCGCTCTAATACTGGTTTTTGACAGTTGTGCTTTAATCAGTTGACTTTGCGCCTGCAAAGATTTTAATTCGGCAGCAGCGTTATCATATTCTTCCTGACTTATGGCCTCAGACTTTAACAATTTACTTGCCCTATCCGCTGTTTCGCTCGCTAGCTTTTGTTTGGTTAACGCTTGTGCATATTGTGCCTGTTGCTCGCTATCGTCAATTTTTACCAATAAACTGCCTTTGGTTACTGTTGTGCCTTCTTTAAAGTTAATGCTTTTGATCAACCCAGAAATTTCACTCCTAATTTCAACCTGTTCATTGGCGTCAATACTTCCGGAAACGTTTACTTCATCTGCAAAATCTTCTTCGGTTGCAACAATTCCGTTGACCGCGATTTTGGTGGCCCCTGCGTTTTTATTGAAGCCCGCACCTTTAGCATCCATTTTTTTATTTGCCGTTATTCTGTTGTAAATCAAATAACCTAATAGCAAAGCGATTAGCGCAAAAACAATGTATTTTATTTTCATAGTGGATTTTTAGATTTGGTGTAATCAACATTGATGATGTGCTCGCTATCTATATTTAAGTTGATTTCTAGTTGTTTAATAATTTCAAAGAACAACTTTTGGTCAGTATTGTTGATGCCTTTTAAAGAAAGTTGATTGGTTTTTTTTATGGCTTCGTTAATTTTTGGGATAAACTCTTTCGCTTTATCCGTTAGTTTTATGAGGTGCTTCCGCCTGTCTTGGGTGCTGGTTTCTCTGTAAACAAAATCATTGGTTGATAGGTAGTCAATCATGTTGACCATAAATGATTTATCAACCTGAAAATAATTTGCCAAGTCTTTTTGGGTTAAACTTTCGCTGTTTTGATGGATGTAAAGCAGTGCATAATGGTAACGCTCTAGCGGAATATCATGTGCAAAATCTGAAAAACTACTCAAGTACTTTTTTGTGATCATTATCAAATGATGAATAATGGGTTGCTCTATGTTTTGCGAGGAGGTCATCAACCAAAAATAAATATTTGTTGCATGATTAGTTGTTAGTATCAACTATATTACAATTTATTGTTTATCGAAATAAAATATATAGTTTAGACTCAACATTTTTATAACCCATAAAAGCATTTTATGTTTAAGACATTCTCTCCCTTAATTTTACTTATTTCTATTACGTTTATGAGTTCAAAAATCCAAGCACAAACTAGTGCCGATATTGCGTTTGAAGTATCCTTTACCGAGCCTCAAGCTCATTATGCTGACGTTAAAATGAGCATCAGCAATATTAAAAAAGATGAAATAATTGTTAAGATGCCAGTTTGGGCACCAGGTTCTTATTTGATTAGGGAGTTTGCTAAAAATGTAGAGTCGTTTACTGCAATGGCGGGCAACGATGAAATTCCCTTTGAAAAAATCACAAAGAACACTTGGAAAATCATTACCAAAGGTAAAAAATCTATTACAGTTAGCTACCGGGTTTACAGCTTTGAGGTTTCTGTGCGCACCAGTTTTGTGGACGACTCACATGCTTTTTTATCGCCCACAGGTATTTTTATGTACCCAGATGGAGGACTGAATCAGCCGTCAACAGTTCAAATTATCCCACATAAAAATTGGAAGAAAGTGAGTACAGGTTTAGCTCCAGTTAATGGAAAAGCATTTACCTATTACGCTCAAAATTTTGATCAGCTTTTTGATTCGCCAATTGAAATTGGCAATCAAGATGTTTTTGAATTTACCGCAGCGGGTGTAAGGCATGAAGTTGCCATGGTAGGTGGTGGCAATTACGACAAAGAAAAGCTGAAAATTGATATGGCGAAAATTGTGGAGAAAGAAACGGCGGTATTTGGCGAGAACCCTAATAATTACTATGTTTTTATTGTTCATAATTATCAATCTGGCGGCGGCGGGTTAGAGCATTTGAATTCCACAGTTTTGGGAGCATCCAGAGACAAATATAACGACCCTGCAACGTATCAATCCTTTTTGGGTTTGGTAGCGCATGAGTATTTCCACTTGTGGAATGTAAAGCGTTTAAGACCGTTGGCTTTAGGTCCGTTCAATTATGATGAAGAAAACTATACCACTAATTTGTGGATTGCAGAAGGGTTTACCGCCTATTACGATAACATTATGGTTCAGCGTGTTGGTGCTTATACCCCGAACGAGTGGTTGAGTATTATTGAGGAGGATATCAACACTGTAGATAACAGACTGGGCAACAAAGTACAAAGCTTAAGCGAAGGTAGTTTTGATGCTTGGATAAAAAGTTACCGCCCCAATGAGAACAGTAGCAACACTAACATTTCTTATTATGTGAAAGGATCTTTAATAGCTTGCATGTTAGATTTGGCAATTATTGAGGCTTCTGACGCTAAACTATCTTTAGATGATGCCATGCGTTTTGCTTATCAAGAATTCTATAGGAAAAAGGGTAGGGGTTATACCGATGCAGAATTTAAAGCGGTACTTGAAAAGTTTACCAAGCAAAACTTGGATGATTTTTACAAGGATTACATCAACGGAACCAAAACGCTGGATTTTGGAAAGTATTTGGCCTACGCTGGTTTTAGGCTGATCACTCAAGATGCTGACCAAACCAAACCCTATTTAGGGATTACGGTTAACAAGACCAACAAAGCGATTATTGCTAGCGTGGCGAGAAATACTGCCGCTTGGGATGCAGGCTTAAACGTTAACGACGAGATCATTTCTATAAACGGGGAGAAAGTGAGCAATGCTGTAACACACGTTAATGATTTAGCAGTGAATGATGAGTTGGATTTTTTGGTTAACAGAGATGGGATTATGAAAACCATTACTGTGAGACTAAAACCAAGTGCATCTAAGAAGTTTCAGATTAGGCAACTGGATAGTCCATCGGCGATGCAGAAAGCTGTTTTGGAGAAGTGGTTGAGTTTGTAGGGTTGGATAAAAACCGCGTTATCTAAAAGTTTTGGTAGCTAAAAAAAGGGGCTGCAAGATTACTGTTACGTTTTAAAGATATCAAATTTTATACCGTCAAATTTCTTTTGTGATCAATAAACGAAAAGCTGTTGAGTTTTTAATAAAAATGTTTACGATTTAATTATTGCAAAAGTCTCAATACCAAACAAATAAATTTCTATTTTTAGAATATAATTAGAACGATACCAATGGAGTTTGAAGCAAAACTAATTAAGCACCGCAATAAAAGTAGGATAGCGGTTTGGTATGACAATAAACCCGAGCTGATTGCAAGATTCAGAAAATTGGACAATGCCAGGTGGAGTACAACTTTGCAGGTTTGGCATTTACCCGACACAGCGGTAAACCGTAATAAATTTGGGTTAGAAACAGACAAGGGCAAGGGCGATCTTAGGATGGACAAGATTGAGGAAATCGAGCGTTTTAGAACCTATTTGAACACTAGACGGTATAGTGATAACACTGTAAAAACGTATTCGGAATCTTTACAATCGTTTTTCACTTATTTTAATGATAGAGAGATCAAGACGATTGACAACAATGACGTGGTTTCGTTTTACAACGATTATATCTTAGAGAAAAAGCTTTCGGCGTCTTTCCAAAATCAAGTTCACCCCGTTGGATAAAAAAGATTAAGATAATGTACTACTACGTTTATGTATTACTCAGCGAAAAGGATAATCAATTTTACACTGGGTACACAGCAGATTTAAAAAGGCGGTTAAATGAACATCAGTCAGCAAAAGTTTACTCTACAAAAAATCGCTTGCCTCTACAACTAATTTATTTTGAAGGTTTTCTAAACCAGCAAGATGCAACCAGAAGGGAGAAATATTTAAAGTCTGGAAATGGCAAAATTTACCTTAGGAGTAGAATGCGTCATTTTTTTTATCCTACGGGGTGAACGCCGTTAAGCTTTATTTTAAAACGATAAGAGAAACAGCGATCAACATTGATAAAATTTATAGAGCAAAAACAGAAAAACTTTTGCCCAACGTTTTAAGCAAGGAGGATGTAAAGAAAATATTGAATGCGCATATCAATATTAAGCATAACACAATGCTGTCGTTAATTTACAGTTGTGGGTTAAGAAGAAGTGAATTAATAAATTTGAAACTCACTGACATTGACTCTAAAAGAAATATTGTAATTATTAAACAATCGAAAGGAAAAAAAGATAGAATTGTACCTTTGAGTCAGAAAATATTAGAGATGTTGCGTAATTATTTTAAGCAACACAAACCATTGGTATGG
>JBBSTQ010000062.1:0-12228 GCA_038235745.1 Sphingobacteriales bacterium | reverse complement strand
TCGCTTTCCATAGAAATCAACACATTCATACCTTCCTTTAAAAAACGGGCAGAATCTCCAAATAAAGTTTTTGGAACATTAAACTGCTCAAAACTCACGTTGTCCATCACTACATAATAATCTCCATCTTCGTACAAATACTGATAATCATTGGTTTCAACCCTGCACAGGTCTACTTCCTCATCGGTGCGCATCCTTAACTCTATAATTTTACCGGTTTTTATGCTACGCATTTTTCCGGTATAAAAGGCACCACCTTTACCTGGGGTACGGTGTATCAACTCGTCAATTGTAACTAAGTCGCCGTTAAAGCGAATTACATTTCCTGTTTTTAAATCTCCAGCTTTTGCCATAATGTTTTTTCTATCGAGCACAAAAATAGAGAATATCTGCAACAACCAAATAACAAAATTGCTGTAATCGTTTAAATTTAGATTTTATCAGAGAAAGAGAAGCGAAAAATTTTATTTCAAATCGAACTAGATTTTAGAAAAATTTCTTAAAAAATTATAAAGTACTATATTTGAAACGCAATAAACTTAGCGTTTAAAACAAATATTTAAAAGAAGATGCTTTTTAATTCGTTTCAATTTCTAATCTTCTTTATAATTGTTACCAGTCTTTATTTTGCTCTTCCGTACAACAAGAGGTGGTTTTTATTATTAGCTGCCAGCTGTTATTTTTACATGGCCTTTGTGCCTATCTACATCTTAATACTTGGCTTCACCATCATCATAGATTATTACGCGGGAATTTTTATCGAACAAGCGGAAGGCAAAAAACGAAAAAACTGGCTAGTCATTAGTTTAATAGCTAACATAGGGGTATTAGCTATTTTTAAATACTACAATTTTTTAAACGACAATTTTGCGTTTCTGATGCATGGTTTTGCGCTAGACAACCCTATCCCCTACTTAAATATTCTTTTGCCAGTGGGTTTATCTTTCCACACTTTCCAAGCAATGAGTTATACCATAGAGGTTTACCGTGGTCATCAAAAAGCAGAAAGACATATTGGAATCTATTCACTATATGTAATGTTTTACCCGCAGTTGGTTGCGGGACCTATTGAAAGGCCACAAAATTTATTGCACCAATTCAGGGAAAAATACGACTTCGATTATGACCGCATAACCAGTGGATTACGTTTGATGCTTTGGGGCTTATTCAAAAAAGTAGTTATTGCAGATCGATTAGCAATAATTGTGGATACGGTTTACAACAATCCGCAAAATCATGTGACCTCTAGCTTAATTATAGCAACTATATTTTTTGCTTTTCAAATATTCTGTGATTTCTCTGGCTATTCTGATATGGCCATAGGTGCGGCAAGAGTAATGGGCTTTAAGCTGATGAATAATTTTGACAGTCCGTACCATTCAAAAAGTGTTAACGAATTTTGGACTCGTTGGCATATATCTCTCTCAACCTGGTTTAAAGACTACTTATACATTCCATTAGGTGGAAATAGAGTTGCACTGCCTCGGTTTTATTTAAACATATTTATTGTATTTCTGATTAGCGGTTTGTGGCATGGTGCAAGCTGGACATTTGTAATTTGGGGAGCTTTACACGGCTTCTATATTGTTTTCGGCAGGGCAACTGCAACTTTTAGAGAACGTACAGGCAAGCTTTTATACCTTGATAAAATCCCACTGTTTGCACCCTTAACCACGTTTGTTTTAGTGTGCATTGCTTGGATATTTTTTAGAGCAGACAACCTGGAGGTAGCAATTCACATTATTACCCGCATGTTTACAGGCTTTTCGCAAATGTGCGCAGATATAATACATGGCGAGACTGTAGTGGAGTATTTGGGTACAGGAAAAGCTTGGCCTATCTTTTTGATTGTATTTTTAGAGACAGTGCATTATTTACAAAGAAAGTACCAGTTGACTACCAGATTTTTACAGTCGCCACAAGCTTTGAGATGGGCGGTTTACTTTGTAATGGTTATAACGATAATGCTTACAGGTGTATTTGACGATAGGCAATTTATCTACTTCCAATTTTAAAAGGATATGCAAAAGTTTTTTATCAAAATATTTCTGTTTACTCTGATTATTGGTGGTGTTGTATTCTATTTTTCAGCTTCGTTTAAAAGAAAGTTCGATTTAAAAACAGACTATTTAGCCACTTTGATTGATAAAGAAGCTCGCTTGAATAGTTTAGATAGTAATAGGTTGATTTTAATTGGTGGATCCAACCTAGCCTTCGGAATTAATTCTGAGCTCATTGAAAAAGAACTACCTGTTAAAGTCGCGAACTTGGGTTTACACGCTGGGTTGGGGTTGCCGTTTATGATCAATCAAGTAAGTAATCTGATGAAGAAGGGCGACGTGGTGGTGTTATCTATCGCGTATCCGCTGTTTTTGGATAGCGCTGAACCAGATATTGATTTAATCCAGTTTATTCAAGAGCTAGATCCTCAAACAAAAAACTATTACCATTTTTCGCCAAAAGAAATGCTTATTGGACATTTCGAAAAGTTTAGAAAGTATTTTACGCCAGATGTTTATAGAGTTGACCCCGTATTCAATCGTACTTTATTCAATAAATACGGCGATAACGAAGGGCATTTAAACAAAGAACCGTTAGCAAACCTGAAGGATCGGAAGCCGATTAGCAACATCGACACTGAGAAAGCTGTTCAACTACTTTCAAGTTTTGCGGAAGATAGCAAAAACGCAGGTGTGCAAGTACTTATCAGCTATCCGCCTTATCCAAAAACAGAATTTGTTGGCAAAAATAAAGAACGAATTATTGCTTTAGATATCCGTTTGAGAAATCGACTGCCAAGTATCACATTTTTGGATAGTCCGGAAACCCACGTTTTTGATGATTCCTTATTTTACGATACCATTTATCATTTACATGGAAAGGGAAGAGATATGCGTACTAAGATGCTAATTGAGGACCTAAAACATTCTGTTTACAACAACCGCTAGATTTTTGGTTGATTTCTTCAGGGTGTTCTCTTCCTTACTACGTTACCGTCAGAGTGATTATCTTCTTAGCTTAACTGCTCCTATATCCGTTTCCAAATATTTTTAAGATTTAAAGCTAAGACATTCTATATAAAAATATTTCATTTTTAAAATACCCAGTTCTAAGTATTTTTTTTCAACAAGGTATTTTCTAACTTTGAAGAAACTAACTTAACAAAAAAATGAGAAAAGCTTACCTACTCCTATTACCATTATTCTTCGTTGTCTTGCAATCCAGTGCCGAGATCAAATCTGATTCGAGCAAAGTTATTGCCGGTAGAAAAAACTTAATTAAAATCAACTTGCCAACCTTGGCTTTGCGTACCTATGCGCTAGAGTATGAACGAGCAATCGGAAAAAAAACTGCTCTTAGCATCGGTTATCGTATTATGCCAAAAGGGGGTATTCCGCTAAAAGGAACTATAAATGATTTGGTTAACGACGAGGACACATACAGACAGTTAAATTCGTTCGAATTTGAAAACCAGGCAATTACACCACAAATAAAATTTTATTTCGGCAAAGATATTTTTAAGGGTTTTTACTTGGCGCCCTTCGCAAGATTTGCAACCTACAAGGCAGCCGGACAATATAAATTTGACGTAAACGGAACTGAAGAAGAAATTCCGCTACAAGGCGAGCTTAAAACCATTACGGGCGGTTTGGAACTTGGTGTTAATTTTAGAATCGGGAAGCGCATACATCTAAATTTGAACGTTGGACCACAATATGGATCTTCAAAAGGGAATTTTGATGGTCAAAAGGCCTTAACTCAAGATGAGCAAGATGCTTTACGAGACGAGTTGCAAGACTTTGAGATTCCTTTTGTAGCACAAGAAGTTACCGTAACAAACAACGGAGTAAATGTAAAAGTTGATGCGCCTTGGGGCGGACTCAAAGCCGGATTTATGCTTGGATTTAGATTTTAAGTCTATAAAATATAATGTGATAAAAAAAAGAGGCGTCTAAAACGCCTCTTTTTTTATTTAAAATCTAGAAAGGAGCAAAATGAAACATTTTTTATTCAAACAATACAAAGAAGCGGGTATTATCCTTAAATGCCTGAAAACGGGTATTTTATAAGAAAATAGTATTAGATTTACCTTATAATTTGCGGAATGACTTTAGAAGAAGAAATAAGCAAGACGATAAGCAATGTGGTTGCACTTACAAATATATTACCCTGCATTACCCTTATACACAAGGTTTCTGATGGTGTTGTTATTTGGATGTGTGATAGAGGTTTAAAAGAATTTGGGTTAACTTTAAAGGAATTAGAGAAATTAGGAGATAATTATTACGAACGTTATTTTAATTTAAAAGACGCCGAAGATTATGCCCCGAAAGTCCTTGGGTTAGTTGAGCGGAATGATAGTGAAGAAAGCATCTCTTTTTTTCAGCAAGTAAGGGTTGATAAGAAGACGGACTGGACATGGCACATGACCAGTACAAAGATATTGATGCGTGATGAAGAAAACCAACCTGTTTTACTAATCACACAGTCAATGCCAATTGACTCGATGCGTACGATTTCGTTAAAAGCAGAAAAAATATTAGAAGAGAACAATTTTTTGAGGGCGAACATTACAAAATTCTCGATGCTTAGTAAACGAGAGCTCGAGGTTTTAAAGCACCTTACCAAAGGGGAAAGCTCGGCTGAATGCGCCGAACAGCTCTTCATTGCAACACAGACGGTGGAAACACACCGTAAGAACATTCGTAAAAAACTCGGCACCAACTCATTTGCCGAACTTAGTAAATATGCAAGGTCGTTCGACTTGATTTAATTGCAGACCAAATGTTTAATTATTTAAGAGAAATTTATTCAAGAATCTAAAATGACGTTAGAAGCGAAAATTGCTTTGCAAATAGCAACACTTGATAGGTTTGCTAATCTGTTTCCCTGTGTTACTATTGTGCACAACTTGAAAAACAAAACGATTCTTTGGATGTCTGATAGAGGTTTGAACGAATTAAACATTGATATATCGGACTTAGTCAAACTGAACAGCGCCGAATACCACGCAAAATATTTTAATCCAGAGGATGCTAAAGAATATGTCCCAAAGCTTTTTGGCTTGTTGCAGCGCAACAATAACGAAGAATGTGTGTCTTATTTTCAGCAGGTTAGGATTAATGGGCAAAAACATTGGACCTGGCACTTAAGTAGTAGCAAGGTATTGATGAGAGACGATGAAAATAATCCAGTCTTAATGATAACCCAATCAATTTCGATTGACTCAATGAAATCTTTAACTTTAAAAGCGGAGCGAACATTACAAGAAAACAATTTTTTGAAACAAAATGCTATCGCTTTTTCAAAGCTAAGTAAACGAGAAATTGAAGTACTCAGCTGTCTTGCAAGTGGAGAAAGTGCAGTAACATGTGGCGAAAAATTATTCATCTCTCCTAAAACGGTGGAAACTCATCGCAAAAATGTCCGAAAAAAACTGGGAATAAACTCCTTTGCAGAACTTAGTAAATACGCGAGAGCTTTCGATTTAATCTGATTTCGATTTTCTTTGTTGAAACCGTTGTTATGCCATTTTAACTACTTAATGATTTTTATTCAAACTTTTCTACTAACCTAAAAAGGAAAAATCAGCAACGCATGCTGACTTACCGTATTCATATCTCGCCAAACTCTGTTAAGTTCTGTATGTTTTTTTGCGGCTTCCAAACCTGCAAAAGGGTAAATTTTTGCAGAACTCTCCCGACAAGCCAAAGCCAATTCTCTGCTTATTTTACTTACCGCGTTTAAAGTGTCTTTACTGATGATTTCGTTGTTATTTAACTCCACCCACGATTGTTCTACAACAGCATAAAACTCGGTTCTTAAACTCATAATTTTGTCAGAACCGCTGGTTTTTAATTCTTGGTAGTAAGTCAGGTGTTGCTCGTTGTAATGTCGCTTTTCATTCCTTATGGTAAAACATTCATCTGCTAACGCTATAAAATGGAGTGTTATCCCCAACACATTTACTACCAATGTAGCTTCTGCCAATTGCAAAAAAGGATATTTAAAAATGGATTCTGAACGTGAAGCTTTATTTGGCAATATCTCGAAACATCGGTTTAATGGCACAGTTTGTTCCACTACTTTAAATGCATGACTTCCGGTTGCAACCATACCCATATAGCTCCAGCCGTCTAAAATATGCACTTCGCTCCTATTTAAAAGAAATGCTTTTACAACTGATTCTCCGTTTTTGTTTAGCAAAGGTTTTCCGTTTCCCAACATTTCGCAATTGGCGGTTAAATGAGTGGCATGTAGCGCACCACTCGCATAAGTCCAGCTTCCATTAATCAGAAATTTGTCGCCGATTTTGTTCGCTGTCCCTCCTATAAAGCCACTTCCAGCAAAGCACACTTTGGGGTCTTGAAAAACTTCCTTTGCCAATTCTTGATCTAAAAAGCCGACAAACCAAGCAGCGCCAGCGCAAAGTGTGACTGTCCAACCCAAACTTCCATCTTTTTTTGCAAGTGCCTCCTCGGTTTTAAGCGCTTCAATAAAACTTAAGCCTAAACCGTTTAACTCTTTTGGCACAAATAACTTGAACCAATTGTTATCATAAATAAGCTGTAGCAATTCGTTTGGTAAATAGCCTAATTCTTCAGCCTGACTAGCTAATAAATCTGTAATCTGCTCTAAAATGATTTCGTTGTTCTTCATTAGGCACTATTTTTCTGTTCTGACAGCTGTTTTTTTTGCAAAATCTTCTTCCAATCAAAATAGCCGAATATAGCAATCACAAATAAGAAGATGGTCAATAATGCAAACATGACCAAGTTCTTGTGAAACAGCAACGGAACAGCGACCAGATTTGATATATTGAGCCATATCCAGTTCTCTAATTTGCGGTTTGCTAAAAGCCACATTCCCGCCCACGCGGTTGATGATACAAATGCATCCATAATTGGCACATCAGAATCGGTAAAGTTTTTTAAGATGAGGTATAAGAAAGCCCAGCCTAAAATGGCGATGCTAAAAGTGATATAAACTTCTTTTTTGGTGCTTTTAGTAATGGCACTTGCGCCACTCTCGCTCCGAGATTTCCACATGATCCAGCCATAAACACTCATGACCAAATAATACATATTCAAAAAGGTTTCTGCGTAAAGCTTAGCATCCACCAATAAAAAAGAAGCAGTTAAAATGGAAACAATGCCCACTGGATAAAGCATAACCTTGTTTTTGCGAGCCAGTAATACCTCGCAAACTCCAAAAATTACAGCAACCCATTCTAACCAGCCGGTAGCCAAAACCTGGTCTGTCAATAAACTAAACCATTCTGAAATATTCATTAAAAAAAAAATATTAAATCTATTATTCAAACAAGGGAGAAAATCTTGCTTTACCTATTCCCCTCCGCCGGCATTATCCGGATCAGGTGTTTTTTAAAGTCAAAAGTGGTAAGTCAAAAGTTAAAACACATCGCTTTTTAACTTTTTAATTTTGACTTCAAACTTTAAAAATGGGTATGTTCTCAGCTCGAAATTTAGAGCACCCCTATTTGATGGCGCAAATATATAGAAATTTATCGCCTTAGTGCCGTAAGTTGCCGACTGAAATATTGCCAACTCATTCAGTTAGGCAATTTCAGAAATTAGTACAATCTTTGCTAAGTCAGTACTTTATGCAAAAACGCCAGAAAGTTAGTCTAAGAATAGTCGGTTCGGTTTTAAAAAAAGCGGGCATTAATTTAATCAACAACGATCCATTGCGTATTGCGGCCGCCACTGCTTTCTTCGGAACATTTGCCATCCCTGCAATTTTAGTGGTCATCCTCCAAATATTCGGGACGTTTTTAAACCGCAGAAAATTCTCTACCAACATTATAGAAAAGCTAACCCAAATTATCGGCGAAAACAGCGCTACAGAAATCAACCATATTTTATTGAACCTTTTAAACCTTGTCGATAACTGGTTTTTTGCACTATTGATGTTCGTGTTTTTGCTTTTTGTATCCACAACTTTATTTATTATCATCAGAAACTCCATCAATCAACTTTGGAGTATTTCTTTAAATACGGGTTCGGGCTTCTACTTTAATTTAAAACAAAGACTAAAAGCATTGGCAATTATCACAACCGGTGGCATCCTGCTTTTTATTGCATTTATTTTTGAGGGTGTAAGATTGTTTTTAGAGAATAAAGTGGAAAATAACATCCCACTTTTAACGGGCTTCGTTAGCGAAATTATCTTTTTTACAACTACTACTTTATGGTTTACGATTGCGTTTCGGTTTACCGGAAATGCCCGACCTAGTTGGCGAGCGGTAGTTATAAGTTCAACATTTACAGGTGTTTTACTCACTATTGGTAAATTAGTGATGCGTACACTTTTGGTAAACTCTAACATCAGCGAAATTTACGGCGCATCTGGCGCAATTTTATTAGTGATGCTTTTTATATTTTATTCGTCATTTATATTTTACTACGGCGTTTCTTTGGTTGACGCAATTAGCAACCGGATAAAGCAATCTATTGAAGTAACTGCTCACGCCCATAAATTTAAAACCGAAGCCATCGAAATAGAAGATTAATCCCTCATAATTGCACTAAATTTTTATCCAAATTCATTAATGCTATTATCTTTGCGTTTATGAGAAAGCTAAAGCTTGATGAGCTTAACAGACCCACTGTAGAAGAATTTCAGGAACAAGAAAAGTTACCGGTAATTGTAGTTTTGGATAACGTAAGGAGCTTGCACAACGTAGGCTCGGCGTTTAGAACCGCCGATGGTTTTGCGGTTGAAGCAATTTATTTATGTGGGATAACCGCTTGCCCTCCGCATCGTGAAATTGAAAAAACAGCTTTAGGAGCAACAAAATCCATTAATTGGAAATATTTTGAAAACAGTTTGGATGCCGTTGAAAAACTAAAGGCAAACAACTATCAAATTGTGGGAATAGAGCAGGCAGAAAACAGCGTGAGCTTATTAGATTTTAATCCTGATAAAGAAAAAAAATACGCTTTCTTTTTTGGCAACGAAGTAAATGGCGTTAGCGAAGAAGTAATGCAAAATGTTGATACCTGTCTAGAGATTCCGCAGTTTGGCACCAAGCATTCCTTTAATATCGTGATAAGTACAGGCATTGTACTTTGGGATTTCTTTAGCAAGTTCAGTAAATGAGTTTTCCTTGAACAGAAGAAACCTTTAAATGACCCTACCTTAATGTAGGTTTTTTATATTTGTTAAAAATGATTATCAAAATATAATATGGCTAAGAAAAAAGAAGATCCAAAAAAAAATAAACACGTTGCAGTTGTTACTAAAAAATCTCTTGCATTTTTAGAAAAATACATCAATAACCCCTCTCCAACCGGTTTTGAGTGGGAAGGACAAAAACTTTGGTTAGAATATATTAAGCCTTACGTTGACGAAACTTTTGTTGACAATTACGGAACAGCCGTTGCGGTTATCAATCCGAAAGCAAAATATAAGGTAGTTATTGAAGCGCATGCCGATGAAATTTCGTGGTTTGTAAATTACATCACCAGCGATGGGTTAATTTACGTCATCAGAAATGGTGGTTCTGATCATCAAATAGCTCCTTCAAAAAGAGTAATCATCCATACGGATAATGGTCCTGTTACCGCAGTTTTTGGTTGGCCAGCAATTCACACTCGCCACGGTGGCGAAAAAGAGGAAGCGCCACAGCTTAAAAACATCTTTTTAGATTGTGGTTGCACTACCAAAGAAGAAGTAGAAAAAATGGGCATCCACGTGGGTTGCGTAATTACCTACGAAGACCAGTTTATGGTTTTAAACGACCGTTACTACGTCGGTAGAGCTTTAGACAATAGAGCAGGTGGTTTTATGATTGCCGAAGTCGCTCGTTTGTTGACAGAAAACAAGCAGAAATTAGATTTCGGATTGTACATTGTTAACGCAGTACAAGAGGAAATTGGTTTGCGTGGTGCCGAAATGATTGCGAACCGCATTAAGCCAGATGTCGCGATTATTACCGATGTAACCCACGACACTACTACGCCAATGATCAACAAAATTACCCAAGGAGATTTAGCTTGCGGTAAAGGACCGGTGGTTTCTTACGCTCCTGCGGTACAGGTTAATTTGAACAAGTTACTGGTAGAAACAGCTCAGAAAAACGATATTCCTTTTCAAAGACAAGCTTCATCCCGTTCGACGGGTACTGATACCGATGCTTTTGCATACTCTAATGAAGGTGTGGTTTCTGCGTTGATCTCGTTGCCTTTACGTTACATGCATACCACGGTAGAAATGATTCACAAGGAAGATGTTGACAATGTGATTAGCTTAATTTACCATTCATTGTTAACGATTAAAAAAGACCAGGATTTTAAATACATCAAGTAGATTTTAATGAAGTTTAACCTTCCAAAAATTGGGACTATTGCGTCTCTTATATTCTTTTTAATAAGCTCAACACCATCTTTTGCACAAGAGGTTTCTGGCTACCAGAAACCTCCCAAAGATATGGTGGATATTGTAGAGGCAGCCACCACAAAATCTGTAAAAGTTAGTGGAAGCGGTAATTACATGCTTATTGCAGAAACCGAGGGCTATCCCTCCATCTCTGAAATTTCGAGACAACTTTTAAGCTTAGCAGGATTACGTGTTGACGCAACCAATCATAGCAATGGTAAAGCAAGTTATTATGCTAAAATCAGTATTAAGAACCTAAAAAACGGTGATGATTTTGAATTTACAGGTCTGCCTGCAGAAGTGAAAATAAAAGACATCAGTTTTTCGCCAGATGAAAAAGCCATCGCTTTTAGCTTGACAACAGAAACAGAAGTACAATTATGGCTGGGAGATTTATATTCTAAAAAAGCTTATCGACTATCCAATGTTGCGTTGAACGATATTTACGGAACACTGTACAAATGGGCGCCAGATGGCAATACCATTTTAGCAAATTGCGTGGTACAGCAAAAACCTTTACAAAAATTAAATGTTGCGGAAAGTGGTCCAAACGTTAAAACATCGACCGGCGAAGCAACAGCGAACAGAACTTATCAGGATTTGTTAAAAAATGCAAACGATGAACTTTCGTTTGATTATTACTTGACCTCACAGCTTAAAGTGGTTTATCTGAACGGGCAAACTGTAAATTTCAGCAGAGCAGACATCTACAACAATTTCGATTATTCGCCTGATGGTAGCTTTGTGATGACATCGGTTATCCAAAAACCCTACTCCTATTTAGTGCCTATTTATTCGTTTTCGTACAAAGTTGAAATAAGGGACAAATACGGAAAGTTGATTAGAGAAGTGGCGAAAGTACCTTTGGCAGATAATTTGCCCCAAGGTTTTGATGCTGTAGTTAAAGGGCCAAGAGAATTTGAATGGCGAGCAGATAAGCCAAACACTATTTTTTGGGCTGAGGCACAAGATGAAGGCAATCCTAACAATCGGTCAACAATCAAAGATATCTTATACACCTCTGATGCAGAAAAAGACAACAGAAAAAAATTAGCCGATTGCTATCTCCGTTTTAATTTTATTGATTGGGGAGATGATCAAATTGCGATTGTTAACGAACGTTGGTGGAAAACCCGTGGCGAACGAAGGGTTTTTATAAAACCCGGAAATTCCAGTTACCGTGTAAACCTTTGGGATAGGTATTATGAAGATGGCTACTCGGACCCTGGAGAGTTTGTGAAAACAAAAAACCAGTACAACCGAGATGTTCTACTGTTGGATTACAATATCTTACGAAGAGCTGGCGACCCAAACAATGTAAATATCTTTTCTATTTCCCAAGGTGCGTCTCCATCGGGTGATCGTCCGTTCTTGTTGCAATTTAACGTTAAAACTAAACTGACGGATACGCTTTTCCATTCCAGAGCACCTTTTTATGAGCTGCCAATTTTTTATGACAACAAAGACAACATGATCATTAGTCGGGAATCTGTTGTTGAACCTAAAAACTATTTCAATTTAGATTTTAGAAGGGGAAAAACGCAACAAATCACTTTCTTCAAAAACCCATATCCTCAATTATTCGGAGTAATTAAGCAGAAACTGACTTATAAGCGAGCAGATAAACTCACTTTAAGTGCGATGCTTTATCTTCCTCAAAACTACATTACCGCTAAAGGCAGACTACCGGTTTTAATGTGGGCTTATCCAAGAGAATTCAAAACCGTAAATGCAGCGGGACAGGTAAAAGGTTCTCCATATCGTTTCAACACTGTTTCTTGGGCTTCGCCATTGTATTGGGTAACGCAAGGTTATGCCGTTATGGAC
>JBBSTQ010000061.1:0-12292 GCA_038235745.1 Sphingobacteriales bacterium | reverse complement strand
TCCTGCACTAGCTACAACAGTTGATCCTACTTGGGTTTCAGACTTTCCAACCATAAGAATTTATAATCCTGCGTTACCCGAAGTTAGACAGCGCCTCGTTGATATCGTAAAAGACATGCTAGTAAAATATGATGTAGATGGTATTCATTTCGATGATTATTTTTACCCAGAAGGCCAAACGTTTTCAGATCAGGCAGATTATACAAAGTACGGTGCAGGTATAAGCACCATTCAAGATTTCAGAAGAGAAAATGTGAATAAAGCTATAAAAGGAGTTTACGACGCAATTGTTGCTACTAAACCAGGTGTTGTATTTTCGGTTTCTCCAGCTCCAGAAATTGCTAAAAACTACAATAGCTTATATGCCGATGTTGTTAAATGGAACAGAGAAGGTTGGGTAGATGTGGTAATCCCGCAATTATATCAAGAAATAGGCAACAAATTCAACGATTTTCAATTGCGCCTTGGTGAATGGTCTCAGAACAGCTTTAAAGCAGCTTTAATGGTGGGTTATGGATTTTACAAATTTGGCGATCCAACTTCCCCAACTGCATTTCAATCATCGGCAGAATTGCAAAGACAGTTTGACCTAGCCAATGCCAACAGTAAAGTTGTAGGTAGCGTAATGTATAGTGCTAAATATTTTAATTTGAATAAGGTTGGTATTACAGATAAGCTTACTTCTATCTATCAAAATCCTTCGGTTATGCCATTTTTAGGTCGTCCAGTTGCTTCGGCACCAACTGCCGCTACAAATGTTAGGATAGAAAACGGCGAATTAATGTGGAGTAGTACAGGAAATACGAAATCTGTGGTTTATTATTTTTCTGACCCAAAGAAAGTAGGAAGGGTATTGGTTATTACCAAATTAAACACCATTTCAGCAGTTAATAAAGGGTTTTATTCTGTTTCTACTTTAAATACCGACAGTCAAGAAAGTAAGCCCTCTGCTTTGATAGAACTAAAATAACAAATATTTTCAATTAGATATCCCATAAAAACGGTGATACATCATTCTTGAAAGCGACTAATGATATTAGGCAGGAAATATTAAAATTAAGGCATATCAATTTTATTTTATAAACAGATTTTTTTTACGATGATAAAGAAATGCATCTTTCTTTTGCCTATAATTTTAGCCTGTTGCACAAAGTTTTCTGTTGCGCAAACAGATCAAACAGCACCAAAAAGAGAGTTCAGAGCGGTTTGGCTGGCAACTGTTGAAAATATTGATTGGCCGTCTAAAAGGGGTTTGTCTGCAGAACAACAACAACAAGAGTTAATCGCAATTTTAAGCGAGCATCAAAAAAACAACATCAACGCTATTATTTTTCAGATTAGGCCTGCTGCAGATGCGCTTTATGCTAAAAGCAACGAGCCATGGTCTGCGGTATTAAGCGGAACGCAAGGCAAAGCGCCTACACCGTTTTATGATCCGCTGGAGTTTGCTATTAAAGAAGCACATCAGCGGGGGATGGAACTGCATGCGTGGTTTAACCCATACAGAGCAACCACAAATGCAGACTCTGTTTCGCTAAGCAAGAACCACATTACTAATACACACCCCGAATGGGGTTTTAGCTACGGGGGTAAAAAATATTTTAATCCCGCTTTGGCTGAAGTGAGAGATTACATCAATCAGGTTGTGATGAACGTAGTGCGTCAGTACGATATAGATGGGGTGCATTTCGACGATTACTTTTACCCTTACCCAGGTAAAACGCCGTTGCCAGACAGCTTAACTTTTGTTAACGACAAACGCGGAAATAAGAACATTGAAGATTGGCGCCGAGATAATGTTGACTTATTGATTAAAGGACTTTCAGACAGCATCCATCACGTCAAAAAACACGTTAAGTTTGGCATAAGCCCTTTCGGGATTTGGCGAAACTTAAAAGAAGACCCGCGTGGATCAGATTCAAATGGTTTTTCGGGCTATAGTGCGCTTTACGCTGATGTTTATAAATGGACAAAAAACGGCTGGCTGGATTATGTAAACCCGCAAATCTATTTTCCTTTCGGATACGCCCCCGCTGCTTATGAAAAACTAACCGACTGGTGGGCGGCAAATGCTTTTGGAAAACATGTTTACATTGGTCATGGTATCTATCGGCTCAATCAAAAACTGAACGGTTGGGATAATCCGCAACAGATGCCTAACCAAATAAGGTATCTGAGAAATAATCCTAACATTCAAGGGAGTGTATTTTTCAGTTCAAAATCGGTAACCAACAATATGGGCAGTTTTCAAGACTCGTTAAGGACAGATTTATATACCAATATTGCTTTGCCACCAACTATGCCTTGGATAGATGATATTCCCCCGGCAGTTCCCATAAACCTAAAATCAAAAAAAAGTAATAAATCTGTACTTTTAAATTGGCAAAAACCGATAGAAGTTAGAGACGGCGATACGGCCTATGGTTATGTGATTTACCGAGCAAATGCGCCCCAAATGGTAGATATCAATAATCCCGATCATATTTATAAAGTTTTGTATGACAGTGCCACAAGTTTTGAAGACAAATTGGTGGTTAAAAAACGAAAGTATAACTACGCAGTTACAGCGTTAGACAGAATGAAAAATGAAAGTGGTTTATCTAACCAGATTAAAGTGAAATCGAAATAAAAACTAATGTATGATTAAGCGTGTAGCATTTAATCTTTTCGATTAAAGCAGTGAGTAGAATAAACCTTACACGCCATGACTAAACTAATAAGAAACGCTTAAACTAAAAAACAAAATGGATATTACGACAGAAAAAGAGTCGAACTATAAAGATTTAGAGAAAATGACTGTCAATGATATTTTAGTAAATATCAATAAAGAAGACAGTTATGTAACTAACGCGGTTGCAAAGGTAATTCCACAAATTGAAGCATTGGTAAGCGCTGCTACTTCAAAAATGAAGGATTCTCGTTTTATAAACCGAAACACATAAACACATGTTTGTGAAGCCAATTCTTATTTTTCTTTTATTTTTAGGATTAAATTCCTTTGCGCAGCCTTTTAAATTTGCACACGTTACCGATACTCATATCGGTAATTTAACAGCTGCAGATGACTTAAGAAGGACTGTACGGGATATTAACAATAATCCAGAAATAGCTTTTGTTATTGTGTCGGGCGATGTCACAGAATTTGGTGCTGATAATGAGTTATTGTTGGCCAAGCAAATTTTAGACAGCCTTAAAACACCTTATCATGTTACTCCGGGCAATCATGATACCAATTGGTCAGAAAGCGGAGGTAACTCCTTTATAACAACTTTTAAATCAGGCACTTTTACGTTTTCTTACAACGGATATAGATTTTTAGGAACAGGTTCTGGTCCATATATGAGGATGGGCCCTGGTCAAATACCAAGAGAAGACATCGTTTGGCTTGATTCTATTTTGAACACCGTAAAAAACAGAGAACCAATTATTTACATTAATCATTATCCTCAAGATTCTTCATTGAACAATTGGTATAGCGCTGTTGATTTATTAAAGAAAAACAATATTCAATTAATGCTTTGCGGTCACGGGCATCAAAATAAGAAATACATTTCTGAAGGTATTCCAAACATAATGGGGCGTTCTAATTTGAGAGCTAAAGACTCAGTAGGAGGCTATAATATTGTAAGCATTAACAATCAGGAAGCAACTTTTACCACCAAAAAACCATTGACAGATTTTAAGGATACTTGGTTAAAAATAGCACTTAAGGATTACAGTTTTCAACAGGGTAACCAAAATTATCCAAGACCAAACTTTGAGATAAATAAGCAATACCCTCAAGTAAAAGTGAAGTGGGAATTTCAGGATAACAGTGACATAGGTGTTGGAATAGCAGTTTTTAAAAACTTATTGATTAGTGCTAACACCAAAGGAGAAATTTATGCTTTGGCCAAAAATAATGGATTAAAAAAGTGGAGCTACCAAACCAAGGGGAAAATATATAGCACTCCTTTTGTTTTCAAAAATTACGTAGTGATAGGATCTACCGATGGAAACCTTTATTGTTTGAATGCCGAAAGCGGAAAATTAAAGTGGAAATACCAAACCTCAAAAGCAATTTTAAGTAGCCCAGTGGTAGCAAATGGAATGGTTTATTTTGGCGATTCTGACGGTCATTTTAGAGCATTGGATTTTAATGATGGAAGTTTAGCATGGGATTATCCAAACGTTGAAGGCTTTGTAGCAACACGTCCTTTAATTTATGATGGAAAGATATACTTTGGTAGTTGGGGAAATTATTTTTACGCCTTAGATACTCAAACAGGAAAAGAAATGTGGAAGTGGACAAACGGTTCTGCAAATAGAATGTATTCCCCTGCGGCTTGCCAACCAGTAGCCGCTAACGGCAAAGTGTTTATTGTGGCTCCAGATCGTTACATGACCGCCTTTAATGCAGAGAACGGAGAAATTGTTTGGAGAGAAACTTTACCAGACAACCGAGTCAGAGAATCTATAGGCTTATCCGAAAATGGTAAGCTGGTTTATGCAAAAACTATGGATGGAAAAGTTTTTGGAGTTTCTACCGAAGCAACTGATTTTAAGATTACTTGGCAATCATCTTTACAACTACCATATGAACTTGACCCGGCAGCAATTGTAAGCTACAATAGTAAAATATTTGTCCCTACACATTCCGGACTTGCAGTTGCTTTGAATCAGAAAGATGGTTCTATTTTATGGCAGTATAAAACATCAAATTGCCTAATCAATACCATAAAGCCTATAAATAAATATCAAGTACTAGTTAGCACTATGGACGGCAAAATAACCTGTCTGGAATATTAGTACCATGAAGGATTTTTTCCAATTGCTCCTACTGTGTTTTATAAGGCATATACAAACACAACAGTTTCTGCCGAGTACCACGCTAAAGATAAATCTGTTAGAAAAAAACAGGTAACTTATTTATATAAAAAAATTATGCTGGTTGCATAAACTAAGTGTAACCAATTTAAACTCAATTTTAATTAAAAAAACATAAAATGGATATTACGACCGAAAAGGAGTCGAACTATAAAGACTTAGAGAAAATGACTGTCAATGATATTTTAGTGAATATCAACAAAGAAGACAGTTCTGTAACCACCGCGGTTGCAAAGGTAATTCCACAAATTGAAGCATTGGTAAGCGTTGCTACTTCAAAAATGAAGCTAGGCGGGCGAATGTTTTATATTGGCGCAGGCACAAGTGGCCGTTTGGGCGTATTGGATGCATCTGAATGTCCGCCAACTTTTGGAGTTCCTTTCGATAGAATTGTGGGTATTATTGCGGGTGGCGAGGGCGCAATTAGAAAAGCCGTAGAGTTTGCCGAAGATGATATGGAACAGGCTTGGAAAGATTTGGAAGTATTCAACATCAACAGCAAAGATGTGGTAGTGGGTATTGCCGCATCTGGTACAACACCTTATGTAATCGGAGGTTTGCGTCAAGCTAATCAGAACAGTATCGCCACTGGTTGCATTGTATGTAACATAAACAGTCCCGTTGCAAAAGAAGCTAAATATCCTGTAGAAGTAGTGGTAGGTCCAGAGTTTGTTTCTGGTTCAACCCGCATGAAATCTGGTACTGCCCAAAAGTTAGTGCTCAACATGCTGAGTACTTCTGTAATGATCCAGCTTGGCAAAGTTAAGGGTAATAAGATGGTGGATATGCAACTCACCAATAAGAAATTGGTAGCTCGTGGAGTTAAGATGATCATGGCAGAAATTGGTGTAAACGAAACCATCGCAAGCAATTTACTGAAAGATTTTGGCAGCGTAAGAAAAGCTATAGAAAGCGTTAAAATAAATAGTACATTGTAATTTTATACCTCTATGTCGCCCATTTTACTGTTATCTTTTTTAATCGTCTATTTTGTTGCCCTAATCGCGGTATCTTACTTTACCTCTCGCGGTTCTTCTGATAATTCCAGCTTTTTTATAGCAAACAGAAACTCAAAATGGTATTTTGTGGCCTTCGGGATGATAGGGACGGCACTCTCAGGCGTTACTTTTATTTCCGTACCTGGAGCGGTGGAGCAGAGTGCTTTCGGCTATTTTCAGTTTGTATTAGGTAACGCTGTCGGATTTATTCTGATAGCGACGGTCTTGTTGCCTCTCTACTATCGTATGAACTTAATATCCATTTATACGTATTTAGAAGAGCGTTTGGGTTTTTGGAGCTACAAATCGGGCTCGATGATATTTTTAATATCTCGTATTATCGGCTCTGCGTTTAGATTGTACTTGGTGGCCATCGTTTTGCAGAAGTTTATTTTTGACGCTTGGAACGTTCCTTTTTGGCTTACGATAGTTATTTGTTTAGTGTTAATTTGGTCTTACACTTTTAAGGGAGGGCTAAAAACAATCATCATCACTGATACTTTGCAAACTGTGTTTTTATTATCGTCCGTAGTCTTATCCATCTACTTTATATCAAAAAGTTTGGATCTGAACATTGCCCAAACCTTTGAAACGGTAAAGGAAAGTTCGTACAGTAAAATATTCTTTTGGGACAATTTCTCGGAAAACAAAAACCACTTTGTCAAACAGTTTCTGGGCGGTATTTTCATTACCATCGCCATGACGGGCTTGGATCAAGATTTGATGCAGAAGAACCTGAGCTGTAAAAACATTAGCGAGGCGCAAAAAAACATGCTCACCTTTACAGGGATTTTTGTGCTGATGAACCTGTTTTTCTTGAGCGTAGGAGCCTTGCTTTACATTTATGCCAATACCAAAGGAATCAACGTTGCGGCTTTGGCCACTCCAGATCACCTTTTCCCAGAAATCGCTCTGAATTATTTGGGTGCTGTGCCAGCAACCATTTTCATGTTGGGCTTAACGGCCGCCACTTTCGCCACCACAGATTCGGCATTAACAGCATTAACCACTGCTTTTTGCGTAGATTTTTTAGGTTTTAACAAGGGTGGAGATTATAATTCAAAAAAACTCATCAACACTAGGCACCTGGTACATGTTGTATTCTCTGTGCTTATTTTCGGGGTGGTGCTGGTCTTCAAAATCATAAACGACGATTCTGTTGTGAATGCAATTTTTAAAGCGGCCGGCTATACTTATGGGCCTTTGCTGGGTTTGTTCGCTTTTGGGATGATGAATACAAGACAGGTTAAGGATAAATTGGTGCCTTTTATTTGTTTGTTAGCGCCGTTGCTTACCTTGGTAATCGATATCAACTCTAAAGCTTGGTTTGGTTATGCAGTGGGGTTCGAGCTCATTATCATCAATGCAACAATTACCATAATTTCTTTGTTTATCATCAGTAAACAACAAAACCCTTTAATTGAAGGAAGTTAGGTGTTTTAAGAGCTAATACCAGATATTTTTAATAAATAGTCTGACGTTTATTATTGAAAACCACATAGATACATAGGTTTTCGAGAAAGAAATAGTTAATATAGCTATGTTCCGCAAAGCCGGAACGCTATGTTAACTAAAAGATATGCTTTGTCTTCACAAACAAAAACTATGTATCTATGTGTTGATTATCAGGCTATTATATACACGTAAATGCAACAATCGGGTTGAAATTACTTTTACCCGTCTTGTGAATTATGGATTAAGCTCTTTAGCCCTTCATAAAAATTGAGTGAAAGATGTCGTTGTGTAATACGCAATCCAATGGTGTGCGGAAAACCTAAAATAAGGTCACGGCGAGGAGCTAACCAGCATGTAATAAAAGTGTTAGATCCTTTTAAACGAGAGTGATAATACCTGTATAAGCACTAAATTTCTCGTTATTCGGTTTTAAATCTGTAATTAGATAATCCAAGGCATTTAAATCACAAACTTTCAGTTTTTGTGTGGTATCCATTTTTTCTGCAATGCCGATCACTGCGGTTTTGTTGGCTGCTTTAACCATGGCTTTCTTCACTTGCACCACTTCCCAATCCGAATCGGTTACGCCGTCTTTCAAGGAAAAACTATTTGCGCTTAATAAGCACAGATCAAACTTTATATCTGCAAGCTGGCTAATTACTGCAGACCCTACGCTAATCTGAGCGTTTTTTGAAAGGTTTCCACCTAATAAAATAACATCTATGTTGGGATACTCTACCAGTTCAATGGCTACTAAAGGGCTGACCGTGAAAAAAGTACAAGTCAAGCTATCGGGTATCATCCTTGCCAGTTCAATCATGGTAGTGCCACCACTAACTAACACTAACATCCCATCTTTAATTAAACTTAAAGCTTTTCTGGCAATCTCCTTTTTCGATTCTTTTGCATAAGTATCAGTATCATGAAAAGGATAATGAAACGACTTGGATAAGGCTCCGCCATGTACCTTTAAAATTTTTCCGGCATCTGCAAGGTCATTCAAATCCCTACGGATGGTGTCTTCGGAAACTACTAGTGTTTCACTTAAATCTGAAGACAAAACTTTATTGTGAAGATTGATTTGTTTGATGATATATGCCTGACGCTCTTCTTTTAACATTGGAGGGAATAAGTTGTAGTAACAAATGTATCAATAGCAACCGTAAAAGGAAAATAAAATCTGTTTATATGAAATCAATTAAATTAGAGTTACAGGAACTATGTCATTAAATCACGTACTCGACACGCTCTTTGTAAATTCAACCGTATTTCGAAATCTAAACGCCGGCTATTTATTACCCAATAACACAAATGGTCTGTGGGGACACAGACCATGAGGTAGAATAAAATTTTGAGTGAAAATAAACCCCTTATAAAAAAACACAGTGGCAAAAAAAATGGTCTGCTAAAACGCAGATCAAATAAAAACTTGTACCCTCAAACAAAAGCATCAAAAGCCCTCCTTGGGCGTGTTAGGATATCTACCAACCTCCGCTAGCTCCACCGCCACCAAAACTACCGCCTCCAAATCCGCCGAAACCACCACCAGATGAACCACCACCAAAGCCTCCACCGCCGCCAAATCCACCACTACTTCTTCCGCCACTTCCTAAACCGGCCAAAACCGACCACCACATCATATCTGCAGCGCCTCTGCTTCCAATCACGTTTCGTCCGCCTTTACCGCCACCACCTTTGCCTCCGCGACTAATTAAACTGATTATCACAATGGCAATAAGCACCAACAACCCAACAGGGAAACCACTGTCTTTCTTAGATTTCTTAGGATCGGTGTTTTTATATTCGCCTTTAGTGTAACTGATAATAGCATTTGTGCCTGCTTCTAACCCACCTGCATAATCGCCGTTTTTATAATTCGGCTTTATTTCATTTTCAATAATCCGTTTTGCAATTGCATCTGGCAATGCGCCTTCCATGCCGTAACCGGTTTGTATAGTTACTTTTCTGTCACCGATAGAGGTTAAGACTAAAATTCCAGTATTCTTCTCCTTACCGCCAATTCCCCAAGCTCTCCCCAGCTGATAGCCGTAATCGCTTATATCATAACCGTCTAATGAAGAAATTACAACAACGGAAATTTGTATGGACGTTGAATCGTCGAAGGCAACCAGTTTTTGTTCTAATTGCGCAACCGCCGCACTGCTTAAGGTATTGGTATAGTCATTAACTAACTTGCTTGGCTTTGCCGGAAATTTTTGGCTAAACCCTGCAAAAGATAAGAGGACTAGGCCAACAAATAATATAAAACGTTTCATGTGATTTTCTTTCATCATTTTAAAAAGACAATATCGTCCGATAGCTCATTTATATCATCGCTACTGTATGGAAAATATCTTTTCAATTGCTTACCAGCTTCAATTATGGCGACACTAATTCCATCGGCAATCTCTCCAATTTTAAATTTTTCTAACATCAGCGCCTTTGTACTATCCCAAAAATCATCGGCAACCAAAGTGTCAATGCCTTTATCGCCAATAATGGCAAACTTGTGGTCATCTAGCGCAACGTAAACCAAAACGCCATTTCGAAGTTTGGTGGCTTCCATTTTCAAATCATAAAAGCATTCAACCGCTCTTTCGTAAGCTTCATTTTCGCACTTGCTTTCAATACAAACACGAATTTCGCCGCTGGTCGCTTTTTCTGCCCACTCAATAGATTGTTTGATAACGTCTTGCTCTTTTTCGCTTAGTGAACTCATAGGAATATTATTTCGGGATTGATTGCAAGCTATTTCAAACTTCAATCAAAAGGTATTTTAAACAATTTACCCCACCAATTTACGTGAAATTGGGTGGGGTAAAAATTCAACTCTTAAATTTAAAACTCAACTTTCGGTGCTTTATCTGCACCTGCTTCGGCCGCAAAAGCTCCTTTTTGTTGGAAACCGAACATTCCAGCAAATAGGTTATTGGGAAAAGTTCTAATTTGTGTGTTGTACTCCTGTACACTTTGGTTAAAATCTCTCCTAGCAACCGCTATTCTGTTTTCAGTACCTTCCAGCTGCGCTTGTAATTCTTGGAAGTTTGCATTTGCTTTCAACTCTGGATAACGTTCAGAAACTACCATCAATCGGCCTAAAGCCTGACTAACGCCGCTTTGTGCACTTTGAAACTTTTCAATATTTTCTGGAGTCAGTTTGTTAGGATCAACTTGGATTGATGTTGCCTTTGCTCTAGCTTCAATCACTTGCGTCAAGGTTTCTTTTTCAAAGTTAGCGGCACCCTTTACACTGCTTACCAAGTTTGGGATCAAATCTGCTCGCCTTTGATACTGCGTTTCCACGTTTGCCCACGAGTTTTTTACTTTCTCATCTAATTTTACTGCAGCATTGTAGCCACACGAGCTTAATGAACTTACAGCAATAAGGGCAATTAGCCCAAATAATAATTTTTTCATTTTAGTTTTTGTTTTTTTCTTGAATTAGCAATAGGACTCAAATTCCGTACCTTTGTTACAATTTGGGATAAAAACCCAACACCTTTATATATGCAAAAAGAAATTGACCTTGTTATAAGTCCCGATTATATTTTTGACCAAAGCTACATTAAAGCAACTATTCTACAGCAAGAAAAGTTAAAAGATACGCAGCTAAATCATTTCACTATCCGCAAAAGATCTATTGACGCCCGCAGTAAACACCCTGTTTATCGGCTTAAAGTGATTTTATATATCGATGAAAATCCAGAAGTTCAACTCTTTAATTCCGATTATAAATCTGTAAAAGACGCAAAACGAGTGATAGTTATCGGTGCTGGTCCAGCAGGATTGTTTGCCGCTTTAAGATTAATTGAATTAGGCCTAAAGCCGATAATTATAGAACGTGGAAAAGCTATTAAAGAACGCCGACGCGATTTGGCGGCCATTAATAAAGACGGTGTCGTAAATCCTGAATCAAACTATTGCTTTGGCGAAGGCGGTGCCGGAACTTATTCTGACGGAAAACTATACACTCGGTCTGATAAACGAGGCGATGTGACTAAAATGCTCCAAATTTTGGTGTCTCATGGTGCAACCGAAGATATTTTAGTGGATGCCCGTCCGCATATTGGCACCAACAAATTGCCCCAAATTATTACCGCCGTTAGAGAAACCATTTTAAATGCTGGTGGCGAAGTGCATTTTGACACCAAACTGATTGATATCGATATTAAAAACCAATCTTTTAATAAGGCGATAACCAACAAAGGCGACTTTGAGGGAGAAGCTTTAATTCTGGCAACTGGTCACTCCGCAAAAGATATTTACCATTTACTCCGTAAAAAGGATGTTTTATTGGAAGCCAAACCTTTCGCTTTAGGTGTGCGGATAGAACATCCACAATACATCATCGACCAATCGCAATATAACGCTAAAGAAAGACACGAAAATTTACCCCCATCCTATTATAGTTTGGTCACTCAGGTAGAAGACCGTGGGGTTTTCTCTTTTTGCATGTGCCCGGGCGGGATTATAGCGCCTTGTGCTACGGATGCAAACGAGATTGTGGTAAATGGTTGGAGTCCTTCCAAACGAAATAATCCTTATGCAAATTCTGGAACTGTAGTTCAAATTAATTTGGAGGATGCACCAGGCCGTGAAGAAGATCCGTTTAGATTATTAAATTTTCAATCGGAAATTGAGCAGAAAGCTTTTACCGCGGGTGGCGGAAATTTAAAAGCACCTGCACAACGGATGGTTGATTTTGTGAACAAAAAAATCTCCTCAGATTTACCTAACAACTCTTACTTGCCCGGTTTAGCTTCCGCCGATTTGCATCAGGTTTTGCCCGCTTTTATTGCAAAGCGCTTGCAGAAAGCTCTGCCCGCTTTTGGGAATAAGATGCCCGGAATTTTTGGCAATAACGGCTATTACACTAACGAAGCGGTTATCGTAGGCGTAGAATCACGTACTTCGTCTCCCGTTCGCATTCCTCGTGATAAAGAAACGTTGCAACATCCTCAAATTAAAAAACT
>JBBSTQ010000060.1:0-12325 GCA_038235745.1 Sphingobacteriales bacterium | reverse complement strand
TTAAACTCTATAAAATGATTCAAAGCTACCATCAGTTAATCCAAAAAATAGATGATTTCATCAGAAAGTATTATCTGAACAAGATAGTGCGTGGTTTAATTTGGTGGGTTGCCATTTTTTTGATCAGTTACCTGCTGTTTACCGTTTCCGAATATTACGGTTATTTCAACATCACTACAAGAAGCATCATTTTTTACGGATTTATAGGCGCTCAAATTATTTCAGGCTGGTTTTTGATTGCCAGACATTTGGTGGCCTACTTTAGGCTAGGCAACACCATCAATCATCAGCAGGCTTCCGTAATTATAGGAAATCATTTTCCTGATATTAAAGATAAACTAATCAATACTTTAGAGCTGAAGCACCTTGCAGAAGAAAGTCCAGAGCAAAGTGGATTAATTGAGGCCAGCATTAACCAAAGAATTGCCAGCTTTAAACCTATTCCGTTTGTGGCAGCCGTAAACCTTGCGGAGAACAAAAAATATTTAAGCTACGCATTAATACCAATCGCGATAGTGATTATACTCGCTTTTGCTGCTCCTTCGATTTTAAGCGAAGGAACCGAACGAATTATTAACCATCAAGTTTTTTATAAAAAGAAAGCACCTTTTCAGTTTAACGTTTTAAACAAAAGTTTGGTAGCAAGGCAAGGCGATGATTTAATGCTGAACCTAAAACTCACAGGCGACCAAATTCCTGATGAGGTTTATCTGATAGATGGTGTGAATGTTTTTAAACTCGATAAAAAAGACATCATCAACTTTAGTTACGAGTTTAAAAACCTGCAAAAAGATAAACCGTTCCGTTTTCAGGCAGGCGAATTTTACTCTGATGAATTTTTGATTGAAGTAAAAAAGAAACCTACACTGTTGAGTTACAAGGTGGAACTAACATATCCGAGCTATCTTAAAAAGCCATCCGAAACCCTAAATAACCCCGGCGATTTAACCATTCCAGCTGGTACGATTGCAAAATGGTCGTTTGACACTGAATTTGTGAACGACATTTCTTTGGCGATTAACAATCAGGCCACAGCCGCAAAACCAACCCCAAAAAACACTTTTTTTGCACAAAACCGAATTTTAAAAGGTGGAAAATACAGCATCGTTTTTAACAATAACCAGTCGGCAATAAAAGATTCTGTTAGTTACACCTTAAATGTGATTGCAGACGAATATCCGAAAATTGAAGTGCAAGAGCGTTTGGATTCTGCAAATGTAAATGTGCTGTATTTTATAGGAAACATTGGCGATGATTATGGTTTAACATCGTTGAAGTTCCATTATCAGTTGGTAAAATCTGAGGATAAAAATCGACAAGGGAAATCGTTTACAGTTCCGGTTGAGTTTACACGAGGTTTTACCCAGAGCAACTTTTTTTACGTGTGGCCAATAAAGCAATTGGGCATAAAGCCTGGTGAAGAAATATCCTATTATTTTGATGTTGCGGACAACGATGGCGTAAATGGTGCAAAACACACGCAATCGGCGAAGAGGATATATAAGCTTCCCAACACCGAAGCCCAAGTTGATAAAATAGAAGAAAGCACTGCAAGCATCCAAAACAAAATGAAACAGGCTATAAAAAAAGCCGAGGAGATACAGCGAAAGACCAAAAAACTGAGCGAAGATTTGATGCAACAAAAAACGTTGGACTACGAACAGAAAAAACGCATAGAAAATTTAGTTTCCGAAAAGAAAGAGTTGGAAAACCTGATCAAAGAAATCCAAAAAGACGGCAAACAAAACTTAGAACAGTCGAAAGATTTAGACCAACAGAACAAAGAACTGTTGGAGAAACAAAAACAGATTCAGGATTTGTTTGAGAATGTGCTGGATAAAAAAACAAAAGAGCTGTTGGAAAATTTGCAGAAAATGATGGAGCAGAACCAAAAAGAGCTGAGCCAAGATGAGTTGCAGAAAATGCAGATGGACAATAAGTCTTTACAAAAAGAACTGGACAGAATTTTAGAACTGTATAAAAAACTGGCCGTAGAACAAAAGCTGAACAACACCATTGATAAATTAGAAGAACTTGCAAAAAAACAAGACGAGCTAAGTAACGATGCTAAATCAAAACCAAACGACGAAGTTAAAAAAGAACAGGATCAGCTTAAAAAAGACTTTGACGGTATTAAAAAAGATTTAAACGAGGTTAAAGAAAAAAACGAACTGTTGGAAAAACCCGAAGATTTAGACCTTAAAAAAGAAGACCAACAAGCGATTGATAAAGATTTGGACAACGCGAGCAAAGGTTTAGACAATAACAAAAAACAGGATGCCAGTAAAGCACAAAAGGGCGCATCGCAAAAAATGCAACAACTTGCACAAAAATTAAAGGACAGTATGCAGGGTGGCCAAGAAGAGGAGAACCAGGTAAATGAACAACAGTTGCGCATGATTTTAAAGAATTTGTTGAAAACATCTTTTGACCAAGAAAAACTGATGCTCGATTTTAAAAATACCAACTTGGATGATCCTAAAATTGTTAGTTTGGGCCAAAAACAATTGGAGATTAAAGAAAATTTAAAAACAGTTGAAGACAGTTTGTACAGTTTAAGCAAGTTGGTTCCACAAATACAATCAACGGTCAACAAAGAAATGCAGATTATAAATCAGCAAGTTAACTTAGCGATAGCACAAATTACCGAGCGAAAAATTGACGAAGCCAATAGAAACCAACAATTTGCGTTAACCTCTATAAATAATTTGGCTTTAATGTTGAGTGAAGCGTTGCAACAATTGCAAGATGCGATGAAAAATGCAAAGCCAGGCGGCAAAGGTGGTAAACCCAAACCTGGTTTATCAGAACTATCTGAAATGCAGAAACAGCTGAACAAAAACATGCAGAAAGCCAAAGATGCCATGCAACAGCAAGGGATTATGCCGGGGCAAAAGGGCTCAAAAGAAGTATCTGAAAGTTTGGCGAAAATGGCGCAACAGCAACAAATGATTAGGCAGGCCTTGCAAGAGATAAACAACAGTTTAAATAAAGATGGGCAAGGAAGTTTGGGCAATTTGGAAAAAACTATAAAACAAATGGAACAAACGGAAACCGATCTCGTAAACAGACGTATTACACAAGAGGCAATAAACCGCCAACAAGAAATACAAACCAGATTGCTTGAAGCCGAGAAGACAGAACGCGAAAGGGAACAAGATAATAAGAGAGAAAGTAAGGCTCCGAAGAATTTTTATCCGAATTATAACTTAATTTTGGATGAATACAAGAAGCTTAAAGCGAAAGAGGTACAACAGATCAAAACTGTTCCGCCTGCTCTAAATTATTTTTACAAGGAAAAAATAAATGAGTATTTTAAAAAATTAAATTTGCCAAAGTAAGTATGGACAATTTCACAGAAACGATTATGAATAATGAATTATATTCACTTCAATTGCCTTCAAATAGCGAAAGTGTAGCGGTTTTGGAGAATTTTGTTGATGACTTGGTGCAAAAATTAGAGATTGGCGAAGATGTGTATGCTAATTTGATGACCTGTTTAAATGAGGCCGTTACAAATGCTATATACCATGGCAATAAGCAAGACCCTAACAAAAAAGTTTACGTCAATTTAGATGTTATTTTGAATAAGCGCCTAGTTTTTACAATTGCGGATGAAGGAAACGGTTTTGAGTTTAACAATATACCAGACCCTACCGATGTGGAAAATTTAGAAAAACTGACTGGTCGTGGTGTTTTTATTATGAAGCGTTTGGCAGACCAATGCATATATAACACTAGAGGTAACGAAGTAGAACTGCACTTTAGATATTAATGCGGTTAATTGCCATAAATTTTTTTTCTGAGGATTCAGATTTTAAACCAAAAAAAGTAAAAGCATTAAGACATTGGCTTTTACGATGCATTGAAGCTGAAAATTATAAACTTTTAGAACTCAGCTTTATTTTTTGTTCTGACGACTACCTATTAGAAATCAACAAGGAATACTTAAATCACGACACTTACACCGACACCGTAACCTTTGACAACTCTGAAATTGAAGGTAAAATATTGGGCGATATTTTCATCAGTATTGATAGGGTGCGTGAAAATGCAAAAACTTTTAAAACTTCTTTGAATGATGAACTTCATCGTGTGATGATTCACAGTACACTTCACCTATTGGGATTTAAAGATAAATCTGTAAAGCACAAAGCCTTGATGACTGTTAAAGAGGATGAGTATTTGGGGTTGAGAGGGTTTTAGATTCCCTTTAAATTAAGTAAACTTTTCGAAAAGTGCATAACACAGGGCCTCCTGCGGAAGACCTTGGTAGTAGTACATGAGGTCATTACACTTCGTTATTCATGCTTCATCTTTCACACGTCACCAGTTCCACCGCATGAGAGAACCTACGCTTCTCTACTGCACCTTTGGTTCTCCGAAGAAACATACAGCTTCCTCCTCGCAGCTCGTTCGGAATGACGGGGTGGCCGCTCTCCTTTGAAAGACTTGCAGAAGTTTTTAAAAATCCGTAAGTCTGCGGGGTTATATTGTAGGTTTATGACGTAATCCAATCAACAAAACCAAAAATACGTCATCTACTACCCAATCAGCTAATCCTCCGCCAACGCATCATCATTTAACATTGTAGCATACTTACTTCTTAACTTAGAAACCTTTGGTTCAATAACCGCCCTACAATACCCAGCATATTGATTTTGGTTATAGTAGTTTTGATGGTAATCTTCTGCTGAGAAATAGTTGCTCAATGGCACCAATTCCGTTACGATAGGATTACCAAAGACGGATGAAAGCGCTCCAAAAACTTCCTCAGCTGCTTGTTTTTGAGTTTCATTTTGGTAGTAGATACCAGAACGATATTGAGTGCCAGCATCAGCGCCTTGGCGGTTCAAGCTTGTAGGGTCATGGCTGGTCATAAAAACCGTCAGCAAGTCCTTAAGACTAATCACTTCAGCATCAAAAGTTACCTTAACTACCTCTGCATAACCAGAAACACCACTACAAACTGCTTCATAACTCGGGTTTGGAATTGAGCCGTTTGCATAACCAGATTCTACTTTTTTAACTCCTCTTAAGCGTTGCACTACTGCTTCGGTACACCAAAAGCAACCGCCTCCAAATATTACTGTCTCTAAATTCTCTTCCATCTCTTATTCTTTTAATAAGCTCTAATCCTTGCTTAACAAGGTATCTGTAAAATATTTTTTGCTATCCAAAAAATGATTTACAATTGAAAAACCAGATTGTTTGGATAAATTTTCAATTTCCTTGAAGCTGTATTTTTTTGATTGTTCAGTCCAAATCAGTTCGTCTCGCCTAAATTTTAACGTGGTTTCACTACTTGGCAAAAACGCCTCTTGCTCCTGCAAACTAACTAAATAACTAAAAAGCTCCCCGTTTATTGGATTATAAAAACAGTAAAAATCAAACTGGTTTACTATAAAGTTTGCGCCCAATTCGTTATTTATTCTGTTTAACAAATTCAAATTAAACCTTTTAGTAATTCCGTTGGGATCCGAATATGCCTGATAAACTATCTGTGGGTTTTTCTGCAAATCAATACCCATTAATAACTTATCGCCCGACTTCATCACTTTGTTGAACAACTGCATCAATTCAACCGCCTCATTGTCAGGGTAATTGCCGATGTTTCCTCCTAAAAACAATAACAGACTTTCCTGCTTATTGGTTTTTTTTAAATTAAGTAACACCTCAAAATAATCGCCAACTTCTGGCTTTATGTTAAGTTGAGGCAGGCTACTTTGCAAACTATCTGTCAACATGTTCATCGCTTCCCGCGAAATATCTATAGGAATATAGTCGAAGTTTACGTTTTGCGTTAACAAATACTTCAACAAGTGAAAAGTTTTTGTACCGTCGCCGGCACCAAGCTCAATAACGTTGAAAGGTTGGTTAAACGCTAAACTTTGGTAAATCTGCGGTGCCTGTGCAGTTAAAATTTCATACTCGGAGTCACTCAAATAATACTCCGCCATTTCCATTATTTCTCTGAAAATACGACTTCCTTCGTCATCGTAAAAATACTTTGATGACAGGTATTTATCTGACGCGGTAAGCCCAGACACCACGTCTTGTTCAAATGTGCTTAACATAGGTATATTTTACGGGTGAATATTAAAATCTGAATCCAAAATCAACAGAAATTAGGCGACTCTCGTTTGAGAAGCCGTATCCTGTGGTTACTAAAAACTTATTATAAAGGTTTAGCCAAATACCTGGCCCGTACGCTTGGTGCCATTGTCTGCTTTCTGCGAAACCATTACTAACTTTAGCAATATCGTAAAACCCGTAAACCCCAAAATCTCCAGTAATAATGTAGTTTCTAAACGACGTTACCGGGAAACGAGCCTCCGAATTGGCGTAATAAGCCGAATTTCCTGAAAAACGCTCACTACGGAAACCTCTTAAATTATCGTTGTTACCAATTGTATTTGCTTGATAAAATTTGTAGTCGCCAATGTTTGTTCTGGCACCTAAGCGCAACGCCAAAGTTAATGGCAAACCAATATTGGGAGTTCCGAACGCTGATAAGTCTGTACTTAACCTCACAAACCGATTATTCTCGCTACCTATCTCGTTAAAATAATCAACCGAGTTATTCCATTTTAAACCTGTTTGTGGCTTCAATTTATTGTCAGTTAAAGAAATATTGAAATATGATTTTAGTGTTAAAAATCTCCCCAAGGTTGGACGGTTCGAAATTTGCGTAGCAATAAAGTTAGGTTCGTTTCTGTCCAAAATCTCTATGAACTCGAAACCCGGCCCAACCCCAAACTTAACTCTATCGCTCATTCTTCGTTGAAAATAAGCTTGGGCGTTGTACATATTTGATCTAACACGATAAAAGTCAATTTTATCATCAATGTTTTTGGTCTCGTTTCCAATACCAAAGAAATTGAAAGAGTATGCCGGTGATTGGTAATCTGAATTAACGACTAGATCATATTTATGGGCAAATAACGAGTAAAACGTAGCTCTATACCTGCCAAAAGTGCCTCTTGTACTAAGCGAATGTAGTAGGGAGATTTTTTGGTCAAAACTATAAGGCGATTTTCTAAAAGCATAATGTCTGTTTGCATAAGCCAGACCCAATAAAATACCATCTTTTCCATTCCTCAAATCTGCATTTGGCAAAAGTCCAGCTTTGTCATAAGTGAAATTATCAGGCAAAAATTTGTTTACCCATTCTCCGTTTGATTTGTATAGTCTTGTATTATTTGCCTTTACAAAAGTATTTTTCGGGGTATCATAAAATACGGTACGTCCATTTTCAGCGCTATCAGCTAAGTAGTCTTTCTGTGCACCACCAACAACTTTCAGCTTAATTGCTCGGTCAGATTTTCCCTTTACCACCAAACTATCGTTCTCATCTAACAAATAAAAATTGATCTGCCTAGTCTGCTTATTATCAAAAAGCCTCCAATAAATGGTCTTGTCTATTTTACCGTCTTTTTTGGTTTTGTACATCTTAACTTCAGTACTGTCCTTAAGTCGGTTAATTTCCACATATTCATATTTATCAGATCCGGTAATGGTTACCTCTTCACTTAAAGTGCTATAATACTTTTTAGCTACCTCAACAATTTGATCTCTTCGCGATTTAAGTTTTGTAATCAGCTCCTCCCCTGTCAAAGCAAAAGCCTTTGCCGGCATTTGTCTAACTGCTTTCTCAATAACCTTATCGGTTAATTTTTGCTTCATAAAAACAGCAGTCTCCATCCAATCGTTATAACTTAATTGGTTAAGTAGGTTTCTATCCATGTTTCTGGATGCGATAGACAGATTTTTAGGGTCTCCGATTTTCATCTCAAAAGATTGAATATCTGGCACAGCCTTGCCAATAAGCCCGGGTAAAATGCCGTCGAACTTGGTAAATACCTGATCCCTATCTCTTGGAATCGGTTTATAAATTTCGCCTTTGCCTTTCTTTTCAAACTCTGCCCAACGCCATTGGTCTTCATGCCTATCCCAATCACCAATAAGCATGTCAAAAAGTCTTGCTTTTAAAAAGTCTTGTTGGTCAACTTCATTATCATTATCCTCTCTAAGTTTTTCATACATGGTAGTGGTACTCACTGCATTTTTTGTGTAGCCAAAATCTTTGAATTTAGATAAATCCTCATCTGGGCGTATTTCAATAATGCCTACCCTACCACCAACTTCTTGAATGTACGGCCCTAAAAGATTAGAGTAAGGCATATAAACCACCTGCGGATTGGTATGAAAAACGCCAATCGCATCAGCCAAGTCTGGAATTACCAATGCGCCGTAAGGATGGGCAGATGATATCTGATCCTGTACAATATCTCCCGCAAAGGTTGGCCGTAAACCTTCTGGCAATAAGGCAGATGGATCTTTGTCGATGGTTCTAAACTGATACTGTATTTTGTCTTTTCCTTCTAGCCTTAAAGAAGTTGTCTGTTTTCCGCCTCCTAATTTTAGGGGAGTTAAACCACCTGCAAATTTTGTTAAATCAAGGTATGGTATTTCGATTGGCGTTGCCCAAACAGAGCGGTAATGCTCGCCAAAAACCCATTGCTTAAATTTTGAAGCCTTGTAGCGCTCTCCAACTGCCATTGTTTTGGTAGAATCGCTATAATTGATAAGTGCTTCTTGTCTTGCTATTTGCTTTGTTGCAGGCAGTGCGTACAATGGTGCTCTGTAAACTAATTTACCTTCGCTTCCGTCTCCCTCTGGTTCCCAAAATTCTACCCAGCACTGTCCGTTTTTATAATAGTTTAACCGAGCGAAACCTTTTGTGCCATGTCCAAATAAGGCATCATTACCTTTAAAAAGCGCACTGTTTTTACTTCCAGCACCGCTGGTTATAAAATTCTGTTCTTGATGTTTAGTTAACATCAGCGCATGCTCATGCCCAGAAGCCATCACAATATTTGGGTTTTCACCAAACACTGCTAACAGCTTATTTCTTAAACTTTGATATTTTTTGTTTGATATATCCTGACGAGAAAGCCCGTACTGTCTCATTAACGGATAAATTGAACCAATCACAGGCAGTGGAATATATGCGTTTGGTTTTATCAATGTTAATGGGAAAATATAATCTAGCAACGTGAAATAACCGCCATGCTTACCGTTAGAAAACAAAGGATGGTGTTGTGTAAACACGATGTTTTTACCTTTATTCCTTAATAGAATATCTTTGATTTGTGCAATTAGTTGGTCTTCGTTTTCTACGGTACAGCCTTGCTCATACCTATCAGAACGAGTATGTGTAGTTAACCACCATTCGCTATCAATAGCAATGATAACTAAGTTGCCACTCATTTGAATTTCAACAGGACCAGCACAACCATTGCTCGGCAAAAACACGTCGGTACTATCTAAGTAATTTTCTACAAACTCCTCCTGTCTTTTAACGGCAGCCAGTCCACCTGAAAGACTTCTGTTCCAATCGTGGTTACCAGGGATAAAAATCCGCTTCCCTTTAAAGTCTTTTACCACCTTTAATTGCTCGGTAATTCTTTTTTCTTTTTCTTTTCGATCACTTGCATCTGGCTCGGGCATACCATATTCATAAATGTTATCGCCCATAAAAATTACTGCATCCTTTGCACTTGACACTTTGTTGATTGTTGTATCCCTAAAATCGGCACTAATAGCAGTATCTATTTTGTACATCTGGCGCTCCATTAACTTTAATGTAGGCTCCTGTTTACTTAAAGATGGCTTGCCAACATCACCAACCAAAAACACTGTATAGTCCAGGGTAAGCGAATCTGGGTTATTTGCTTTTTGCCAGTCCCGTTCGCTTTTGGCGTAAAATGGTTTATACGTGGTACAAGATGTATAGCCTAAACCTGCAATAAGGCAGACTAAAATTGGTAGGTATTTATTTCGCATTTAATCAATAAGTTTTATAATGTTTCCTTTATTCTTCACTCCTTCGTTTGATATAAAAAGCTCTCCTTTTGAATTGAAGGCGATACCCTCTGGCTGTGAAAATTCTTTACCGGTAAAACGCTTAATTCTATTAAAAGTACCATCGGCATTTAGCACCAAAATAAATTTGTTGATGGCCGATAATATATAAAGCTCCCCCGTTTTTGGATGATAAGTTAATGCTGTGGGTTTAATTATCTCGTTTAGATTCTCATTACCTACAGCTTTCAAAAAATCTTTAGATGCTTCCATCAAACCATCACCTTTAAACTGTTTATCTATAACTCTTAAATCAATTCGCATAGCCGGCTCTTCGTGGAATTTTTTGTCCTTCAAAGTAAACTGATATATATTTTTCACGTCGTCTTCACCGTCAGCTTTATCTAAATTCTTTTCTTTAACCGATAATAGCAACCTGTTGTTTTTTTCATCGTAAGCCAAACCCTCAATATCATGCTTTGCTTTTAACGGTGTCTCATAAAAAACAACTTGCGGGTTTTCGCTGGTAAAATTTGCAATTTCATAAATCACTCCGTCTGCCCTCACAATATACATATCTTGCCCCTTTCTAACCAAGTCCTCATAATCACCTTTTTCTGCAAACGGAAACTCTTTTACAATTTCGTTTTTTATCAAATTGAAAAAATATAAAACGCCATTTTCATCTTCCACGGCCGCAACTATACTATCATTAACGAAGGTAATTCCTGATATTTCTTTTAATTTTTCCGGAACTTTTATTACATTTAAAACAGAATCAGTTTTAGGTAAATTGGCATCATTTTCTTTTTTTACTTTATTAAAGCATGACATTAAGACGCTTGCCGCAATTACAAGTAAGAATTTATTCATTTTGGATTTAAATTTGCTGAATTCAATGTGACAGATGTTTAATCAAAACCTATACCATTAAATTTTTTTCTTAAATTGATAAAAAAAACTATGCCCGATTTATACGCCGAAGAAAGTATTGAACAGTTTATATTTAAACTATTTAAGGAAGAGCTCTCTAACTATAACCTTTACCACAACTTTGCCCACACGCACCAAACGGTTGAAAGTGTAAAAGAAATTGCAGAAAGTTATAAGCTTCCCGAAAAAGAATTGCAGAACTTAATTGTTGCGGCTTGGTTTCATGATAGTGGCTACACCAAAGACTACCAAAACCATGAAGAAGAGGGTGTTAAAATTATGAAAGAATATTTTGGCGACCAGTTAGACAATAAAAGATTTAGCCAAATTGAACAACTAATTTTAAGTACAAAGTTTGGACATGAGCAAATTAGCGTAAGCGAAGAAATTATCCATGATGCGGACTATGTAAACATGGGCAAAAAGAGTTTTAGTAAACGAGCTGAGCTTTTAAGATGCGAGTGGGAAAAAATAAACAATGAGATTTATGATGATTTAGAGTGGGCCGAATTACAGCTTGACTTTTTGATTTCGAAGAAATTTAAAACAAGTGCGGCCGTTCACGAATTTGGAGATAGACGAGAAAAAAACATTGAAAAGCAAAGAAAGCAGATTGAAAAGTACAAAAGTGACCAGTATAAAGTACAGTTAAAAAAAGACAGTACTGATGCTAAAGTTAACAAAGAGGGGCGTGGAATTGAAACTTTATACCGGTCTGTTTATGGTTACCACATGAACTTAAGCTCAATGGCAGATCAAAAAGCAAACATCATGATTAGTATCAACACTATTGTTGTATCGGTAATTATTACTTTATTTGGGTCGGGTTATACTTTTGCCGATTCGGATGGTTTTCAGCACATGCGTTTTGTGTTTCCAATGGTTTTACTGGTAGTTAGTAGTCTAATTTCCGTTACGTTTGCTATACTATCTGCAAGACCTAATGTTACATCTAAAGAAAAGTACGAGCTAACCAATAAAGGAAGCAGCATTTTGTTTTTTGGAAATTTTTCGCAGTTAAAACTTAAAGATTTTGTAGAACAGATAAAAACTTTAAAAGATGAAAAAAGCGAACTTTACGACAGCATGTCGGTAGACATTTACCATTTGGGCGGTGTGCTGGTAAGAAAGTACAAACTTTTAACTTGGTCTTACAACATCTTTATGTCGGGTTTAATTCTTTGTGCAGTAGGTTTTGTAGGGATTATTATATACTCCTACTAACTAACTAACCAACTACTTTACAATCCACCAAGGAAATATAAGAGTAGTGAATAACGCCAAAGTGTTCGTAATTTTCTTTACCCTTTTTTAAGCTTTCCCAATGGAACCAATTTTTAACTACTTTTTTATCCTTTAATTTATCCAGATAGCTGTTGGTCAGCAAAATATAGCAGGGTTCTTCGATGCTGTTTTTCAAAAGCTTATGAGCTAAAATCACGTCCTCGCCCATTAATTTTGTACGTCCTTTAATTTTAGCAAGGTTAATGTGCCCGTGATGAATTACTACCTTAATTCCCAACTG
>JBBSTQ010000059.1:0-12344 GCA_038235745.1 Sphingobacteriales bacterium | reverse complement strand
GGGAGATGATCAAATTGCGATTGTTAACGAACGTTGGTGGAAAACCCGTGGCGAACGAAGGGTTTTTATAAAACCCGGAAATTCCAGTTACCGTGTAAACCTTTGGGATAGGTATTATGAAGATGGCTACTCGGATCCGGGCGAATTTGTGAAAATAAAAAACCAATACAACCGTGACGTTTTATTGTTGGATTATAATATTTTAAGAAGAGCAGGCGACCCAAACAATGTGAATATATTTTCGATTTCAGAGGGTGCATCTCCATCGGGTGATCGTCCGTTCTTGTTGCAATTTAACGTTAAAACTAAACTGACGGATACGCTTTTCCATTCCAGAGCGCCGTTTTATGAGTTTCCTGTTTTTTATGACAATAAAGAGAATATGATCATTAGTCGTGAATCTGTTGTTGAACCTAAAAATTATTTCAATTTAGATTTTAGGAGGGGGAAAACGCAACAAATTACTTTCTTCAAAAACCCATATCCTCAATTATTTGGAGTAATTAAGCAGAAACTGACTTACAAGCGAGCAGATAAGCTGAGTTTAAGTGCGATGCTTTATCTTCCGCCAAGTTATATTATCGCTAAAGGCAGACTACCAGTTTTAATGTGGGCCTATCCCCTAGAATTCAAAACCATAAATGCAGCGGGACAGGTAAAAGGTTCTCCATATCGTTTCAACACTGTTTCTTGGGCTTCGCCATTGTATTGGGTAACGCAAGGTTATGCCGTTATGGACAATGTGGATATGCCAATTGTTGGAGAAAGCAACGACCAGCCAAATGATACTTTTATTGAACAGTTGACTCAGAATGCCGAAGCAGCCGTGAACAAAATAGTTTCTATGGGTATTGGCGACCCGAAGAGGATTGCTGTCGGCGGGCATTCTTACGGTGCTTTTATGACCGCTAATTTGTTAGCGCATACTAAACTTTTTGCAGCAGGAATTGCCAGAAGCGGTGCTTATAACAGAACGCTAACCCCTTTTGGCTTTCAGGCAGAAGAAAGAACGTATTGGCAAGCACCAGATGTTTATTATAAAATGTCGCCGTTTTCTAATGCAGATAAAATCAAAACACCATTGTTATTGATCCACGGCGAAGCGGATGATAATTCTGGGACTTTCCCGATACAAAGCGAACGTTTTTACAGTGCTTTAAAAGGATTTGGAGCGACAACGAGATTAGTTTTTTTACCGTCTGAGGCGCATTCTTATAAAGCAAAGGAATCTGTTTTGCACATGCTTTGGGAAATGAATACTTGGCTGGATACTTACGTTAAAAACAAAAAGTAAAATTTATTAGCTTAGCATAATGGCGAAAGATCCTAAATTATTCACGGAAAAAATCTTAAAATCATACACCACCGATGGCGCTTCTATTTATTTGGGCGCAGGAATTTTAGACGGAGAAATTATTGCTGACGCGGCAGTGAACATTCCTTTAAGGATGATGAATCGTCACGGTTTAATTGCAGGAGCGACAGGAACTGGTAAAACCCGAACGTTGCAGTTGATAGCAGAGCAACTTTCTGATGCCGGTGTGCCAGTTTTCATGTTGGATGTTAAGGGGGATTTATCAGGCTTAAACCAAGCAGGAACCACCAACAGCCGATTAGAGGAACGTGGTAATGCATTAAAAAGACCGTTTATGCCAGCAGGTTTTCCGGTAGAACTTTACTCGTTAAGCGGAAAACTAGGTGCAACCATGCGGGCAACCGTTACTGAATTTGGTCCCACTTTACTGGGCAAAATTCTGGATTTAAACGAAACGCAGACTGGTGTTTTATCCGCTGTGTTCAAATACGCCGACGATAAAAAAATGGCGGTTATTGATCTTAACGATTTAAAGAAGCTGTTGAGCTATTTATCCGAAGGTGAAGGCGCAGAAGAAATCAAGGCGGATTACGGTAAAATCTCATCGTCAACATCTGGCACCATTTTAAGGAAAATTGTTTCAGTTGAACATCAAGGTTTAGGAGCTATATTTGGCGAACGTTCTTTCGATACTGAAGATTTGTTTCAAAAAATCGATGGTAAAGGCGTCATTAGTTTATTGAACATTGCAGATGTGCAAGACCAACCGGCTTTATATTCTACATTTTTACTCAGTCTGTTAGCTGAGCTTTTTTACAGTTTACCCGAAGCTGGAGATTTAGATAAACCTAAATTGGTTTTCTTTTTTGATGAAGCGCACTTACTGTTTAATAACGCATCAAAAGCTTTTTTAGAGCAGATTGAGCAGGTCATCAGGTTAATTAGGTCCAAAGGTGTGGGTGTTTTCTTTTGTACGCAAGCAGCAACGGATATTCCGGAAAGTGTTTTGGGGCAATTGGGTAACCGAGTGCAACATGCTTTACGAGCTTTTACACCAAACGATGTTGATGCACTTAGGAAAACCGTTAAAACTTATCCAAAATCTGATTTTTACGAGATTGACCAAGTAATCACTGGCTTAGGAACAGGACAGGCGTTAATTACAGTGCTCAACGAAAAAGGAATTCCTACAGAAGTTGTAGCAACGCACCTTACTCCGCCCCGAGCGGTAATGGGCCCTATGAATGTTGCGGATTGTCAAAACCTGATGGATTCATCGGAATATTATAAAAAATACCAGGAGACCATTGATCCCGAAAGCGCCTTCGATATATTGAATGCGAGGATAAAGCAGAAGGTGGAAGCGCAAAATCACGATGATGAAAGAGTTGAAAATTCAAAACCTACCTCACGTAAAGCAGAGAAGTCAATTTTTGAGGAAGCAATGAACGCACCTATAATCAGACAAATTGGTAGGGAAATTGTAAGAGGTATATTTGGAATGATCACCGGAAAGAAACCAAGAAGTAGTAGAAGCGGTGGCTTTTTCGGACTTTAAATTAAAATTTACTAATTATTATAAATCAAAACAGAAAACATGAAAAAACCTACTTTATTAATACTTGCAGCAGGAATGGCTAGTCGTTACGGAAGCATGAAGCAGATTGATGGCTTTGGCCCAAACGGCGAAACAATTATCGATTATTCTATCCATGACGCAATTAAAGCTGGATTCGGCAAGATTACCTTCATCATCAGAGAAGAGTTTTTAGATAATTTTAAAGGCATTTTTGACGCTAAATTGAAAGGTAAAGTAGAAACAGATTACGTTTTTCAAACTTTTGATCTAAAGAAATACGGTATCGACAAAGAAATTGAAAGAGCAAAACCTTGGGGAACTGGTCACGCTGTTTTAGAAGCACAAAAACAAGTTAATGAGCCATTTTGCGTAATCAACGCTGATGATTATTACGGATATGAAGCATTTAAAAATATGCATGATTTTTTGACTACAGAAGCTACCGAAAACAAATACAGTATTGTAGGTTATAAAATTGGGAATACGCTTTCAGAAAACGGTTCTGTTTCTCGCGGAGTTTGCAAAACTGACGCTGCTGGCAACATGACAGAAATTAATGAGCGTACAAAAGTTTACGCAAAAAACGGTGGCATTGTTTACGAAGAAGACGGTACAGAAAGTCCTTTAGACGCTTCAACACCAGTTTCTATGAATTTCTGGGGCTTCACTCCTGCTGTTTTTGAAGTTACAAAGAAACTTTTCGTGGATTTCGTTGGCAAGAATGAAAACAACCCAAAGGCAGAATTCTTTATTCCGCTTATCGCTGATCATTTGATCACAAACAACATTGCTACATTTAAAGTTATTCCTACTGATGCAAAATGGTTCGGCGTAACTTATAAAGAAGATAAAGAAATTGTTCAAGAGAATATTAACAAATTAGTTGAAGATGGTGTGTATCCATCAAAACTTTGGTAGTGTGTAGTGTATTTTAGACAATAGTTTCTAAAGACTTAGCCTTTTCGCTAGGTCTTTTTTTTTGTGTAGAGCTTGACGGATAGCGGGTTGCAATTTATTATTTTGCTAATTAAAATTTTGGCAACGTTTTGACTATAGTGGCGTCAAACAAACAAATAAACAAATAATGTTATGAAAACAAGATTAAAACAAAGCATAATTATACTTGGAGCTGTAGCTATCACTAGTTATGCAAACGCTCAAGATAAAATGAGCACCACACCAGAGCCATTCACAAAATCAGCCTACAGAACCTGGTCTTTTGGTGTTAACGGAGGTGTAATGGCTCCCGCGGTAGTAATTGGCGGCAAAAACGATTTCTCTAACTGGGAAGTTAATGCTGGTTACGGTGGTTACTTGAAAAAACAGTTTACACACAACTTTGGTTTGCAAGGAGATTTTTTTAGAGGAACGCTTAAAGCGGATAACGAGACTACAAACACAAACGGTCCAATCATCGCTAACACGCCCTATTCTAACTACGAGACAGAAATTAAATGGGGTGGTACTTTAAGTGCAGTTTACAACATCGGTAACTTCAACATCTTGAATCGTCAAAGTGTTGTAACTCCTTATGTTTCTGCAGGTGCAGGTTTAATGGGTTACCAACCTACACGTACTGATAATGCGGGGCTAACTACAGACTTAAACAACGGAGAGAACTACCATGAACTGGTTGTGCCAGTTGCAGTAGGCTTAAAGTTTATGGTTGCTAAAGGTATTAACCTTGATTTCGGTTATAAAATGAATTTTGTTGACGGAGATAACGTAGATGGTTACAACAGAGCCCCACAAAATGACAGATTTTCTTACGGATACGGAGGTTTAGAATTTGCTTTAGGAAATAAAACGAAGTCACAATTAGCTTTCGTAAATCCAGCAGCTGTGCTTGAGAGAAATTACGTTGCAAAATACGATATGTTGAAAGCACAATTGGATATGGCTAAAAACGATCCAGACATGAAACGTAAAGTTGATATGCTATCTAGCGATGCTGATGGTGATGGCGTTTCTGATTTTTACGACAAGTGCCCAAACACACCAAAAGGTACGGCTGTTGATGGTGCTGGTTGCACATTACCTGTAAGTACTACGGTAATTCAAAAGCCAGTTACTTATGTAATCTCTGAAGAAGATAAAAAAGTTGTTGCGGATGCAATCAAGAATTTAGAGTTTGATCTTGCAAAAGCAACCATCAGATCTACTTCTTACATGACTTTAGATAAAGTAGCAAACCTAATTGTATCTAAAAACTTAAGCTTAAAATTAGCTGGGCATACAGATAGCCAAGGAAGTGATGCTTACAATATGAAACTTTCTAAAGAAAGAGCAGAATCTGTTAAAGCTTACTTGGTAAGTAAAGGTGTAAACGCATCAAGAGTTGAAGCAACTGGCTACGGCGAGACTCAACCAATTGACACTAACGCAACTGAAGCTGGTCGTCAAAATAACAGAAGAGTTGAATTTACCTTGTTTAACTAAAATATAGTAACTTATTAAAAAAGCCGGCTCATTAAATTGAGTCGGCTTTTTTGTGTTTTGGAGGTTTTTCCTTAGCATCCTTCGGCTAAGGGAGCTTCTTTTTAGCAAAGTAAAAAGAATGCTTGTGAATTGGCACTGTGGCGATGTGTGTGTTTCTCGAACTGTCCGCTCTCCTACCGTTGAACTTTGTTTAAACGGTGATTCCAAAGGAATGCCGATGGTACAGTCTGTAATTTAACAATGGTCGAACCCGAGGTTAACCAAAGGCACAAAAACTGGCCAGTGCAAAGAAACTAATGGATTGTACAACAGGCACTACTTTGGAGCCACAGCGCATTTACACTCATTCCCTTCGCTTCAACCTCGCATGACGGAGGCAATTAATATTTCCTGACTTTAGAGTTTCAGCTAAAGCAACACTCTATAAACGAGTTAACTCAGCTTATTGTAGTCTCCAAAAAGTTCAGAGATTTCGCTACATTAGAGTATTGTTTACCTAGCTTTATGCAATCCCAAACATGTAAAAGAAATTGAGCAATCTAACAGAAATCAAAGCAATCCCAAAATCAGGAGCAGAACGACTTATTAACGATACAACAGAAACAGGATACACGCTTTTAGACTTTTGGCGATGGAGTGTTTCTGATATTTTGAGCAATGCAACAAGAGGTAGATTCGCAGAGTTTATAGTAGGAACAGCTGTTGGTATTGACCCTAAAAACCTAAGAGACGAGTGGGATGCTTATGATTTGACTACCTCCGACGGAATTAGAATTGAAGTAAAATCGGCGGCTTACATTCAAAGCTGGAGTTAAAAACGAATCTCTACAATATCTTTCTCCATAAAAAAGGCTAGAATTTGGAATTCGATTACGGACATGCGATCTGATGAATTTAGGCGTCACGCTGATTTATATGTTTTTTGTCATCTGAAACATTTAGACCAATCGACGATTGACCCTCTTAAAATGGAACAATGGGATTTTTATATCTTACCTACTTTCATACTTGACGGTTACCAACGCAGCCAGAGCTCAATTACCATAAACTCGCTACGAAACTTAGCAAAGGCTAAGAACTACGGGGAATTAAAAGCTGAAATAGATATCGCTTATAAACGACAAAAAGACATTACGAAAGACCGTTTTTGAACTCTGGCACTGTCCCGTTTTTGAGCCTCCGCTTCAATTCAATCTCAATTATTTTTAATTTACAGATTGTACCATCGGCATTCCTTTGGAACCATGGCTTGAAAAAAGCCTCGCGATGAATGAAGCCGAGAAATAATTTTGTACTTTAGAATCTCAGCTAAAGCAACCCCACATGAACAGCAACCTCGGTTTAAAAAGATTTACTAATCAAATCGACAAATTACAAGAGACTTTATTAGTAGCTAAAGATTCGCAAAATCCAGCACTTACCTTTTATAAATCAAATGCTCGTCAGACATTGTTCTTTCTAGAAGCTTTATCCCGTTTGTACAGAAAAATGCATAACGAAAAATTTTTTGACGCACTCAAAGACGACTTTAAAAGTTTGGAAGACCAGCTAGGCAAAGTCGATTATTTTGAAGCTTACCATGAGGAGTTAGCAACCGTTGTAGGCTTTCCTAAAAAAATTCTTGACTATCTACAAGAAAGCTATCAGCAAGAACTACAAAAATTAGGGAATTTATTAATCACTAATGGATGGCTGAGGGATAAACTCGAAAACGTAAATCAAGAGCTAGCGAAAGCTGATTGGCTAAAACCTGATGAGGAGCGAGAAGAAATAGCGAAAACGCTGTCGAAAGAAATTAAAGGCATTGAAAAAGATTATGAATCGGGAAAACTCAACTTTAAAGACTTAGAAACTGGTGTTCATGAGTTTAGGCGAAACATAAGATGGATTAGTATTTACGCCGTAGCTTTGAATGGCATTATACAATTAAAGCCGGATAATCTAAAAGAAAAGCTGAGTACTTACCTCACGAAAGAAACCGTAGAAAGTAAATTTAACGTGATGCCTGCTGCTGATGGGTTGTCCGAAACTATCGACCTATCACAATCTGCGTTTTACGCTTTAAGTTGGATGATTGCTAAGAGTGGCGATTTAAAAGACGAAGGTTTAAAACTAATTTGTGTGGAGGAAAGTATGAAAGCCTTGAAATTTTTACCCGAATCGGAAATATCAGAAGCCGCAAACGCGTTGCTCCCTGAAATTGAGGTCAGTCCAAAAGAAATCAAAGCTGAAATGAAAACATTAGCTCATCAGTTTATTACAGAACACCAAGTTTTGGATATTTTGAAAGACGATCTGAAGATTGTTTATAAGGATTGATTTTCCGCTTGGCAGGGCTTCAGACCCAACATTTCAATTAACACACTATTTTTATTTATTTTGTATCATTTAAGTTTTTAAATTCGTAATACGTTTTAAAAAATCTTATGAAAAAACTATACCTGTCCCTATTAATCTTCGCACTTTTTTATGGCTGCATCCCCATTGATAACAGACCTATTGTTTATACTGAATATGTCCCGATATTAATGGAGCGGAGCAGTTTAAACCAGTCTGTAAGTTTAAAGCAAAGTACTGATATTGGTGACGCCGCAAAAATCTACTATAAAGACGGCTATATTTTCATCAGTGAGCGGTATAAAGGCGTTCACATTATTGACAATAGAAATCCAAAAGCACCCGTGAACAAAGGTTACATTTCTGTTCCCGGCTGTGTAGATATGGCTATAAAAGACAATATACTGTACGTTGATAATGCTGTTGATCTGGTAGCTATCAATTTAGCGGAGGCAGAAAAAGGAAATCTTTCTGTAGTTAAAAGAATTGAGAACGTTTTTCCGGAGGTTAATCCGCCAGATGGTGGTGTTATTCCATCGAAATTCAACGCCGATAGCAGACCCAAAAATACCATTATTGTTAACTGGAAACACAAATAACATGAAAACTAAATATTTAATCAGCATATTATCATTAGTGTTTTTAGCTTCATGTGGTAAAGATGGTATCAGCAACTCTTCTTCATCAGAGTTCAGTTCAACCGGCACAGCAGGTTCATTGGCTCGGTTTGCAGTTGTTGGCGACAACCTTTATACCGTTACCAAAAGCAATGTTAAAATATTTGACATTGCAGTTGCTGAAAACCCAACATACAAAGCAGCTCAATCTATTGGATTTGGCATTGAAACCATTTTTCCATTAGGCAATACGTTGTTTTTGGGAAGTGAAACCGGGATGTACATTTATGACATCAGCAATCCCTTGGCTCCAAAAATGCTCAGTCAGTACCGACACATATTAAGTTGCGACCCTGTGGTAGCTAATGAAAATTATGCGTATTTAACTTTAAGCGCTGGCGCAACTAGGTGTTCTAGAGGGCTTACCCAATTAGAAGTAATTGATATACGAGACAAAAAGCAACCCAAAGTAGCAAAAATTTATCCAATGAAAAACCCAAAGGGCTTGGCCTTAAACAGAAACGACCTTTTTGTTTGTGACGATAAAGTGAAATGGTTTGATGCAACGGATAACGTGAATCTTGTAGAAAAAGGGACTATTGACGTTAAAGCGGAAGACGCAATTGCCATCGGAAAAACCTTGATGTTAATTGGAGAAAACGGACTTTCGCAATATGATTACAGTGGTCAACAACCTGTTTTTTTAAGTAACATTAAAATTGGCACCAAGTAATGAAAAAGCTGGTTTTGATTCTTTTCGTTTGTTTGTTTATTTTTCAAACAAACTGTTTTTCGCAGTTGCAGAAAGTTTCTACCGATGCTGATGCAAAGAGCAATTTTCCGTTGAGTGTTAGTTTTCAACCCATTTACTTAGTGAACAACACGCTGCGGTTTGATGTGGAAATGCAACAAAAAGCGAAAGCCGCAGCCTTTGTAGGCGCTGTGGAAGTAATTAGCGGCAATACGGAAATTCTATACGGTAACTACGATGACAATAATTCAGACAATGAACGTAGAAATTCTGTATCAGGTGCAGGGGTTGGCCTGGCATACAAGTTAAAGCTCAGTCCAACTGAAAAACTAACTAGCTTCTATTTTTCGCCAGGTGTGATGTTGAGAACTTTAGAAATTGCGGTAAAAGGAGACAACTTTTACGCTTATGAAGAAGATGGAATAAAGTATTTTACCTTCGGGAAGACGGAAACAAAATACCCCATAAACTCAGCTTTAATCTTCGGGAATTTGGGTTATCATAAAGTTTGGACTACCACCATATTGTTAGATGCTTATTTAGGATTTGGATACAAAATAAGCACAAGAGATCAATTTTTAGAATCCATCACAAATTTTGAAAACCCAACTTACGGATTCAACTACAACGGACTTGCAGTACAAGCAGGTATTAAATTTGGTTTTCAGATAAGATAACACACAAATTGAGCTATGATTAGCAGGCTTTTGTGCGTTCCGATAACTATTGGAATAACATCAAAGAGTGACCACTTTGGGCTATCTGCTAAATCTTTTTGCTGAAACAACATTTGCTTTCAATTTTAAAAAATCGGTGTTCAATTCTTAAATGGTTTTGATAAAATTAGGTTTTTTGTGGATACAGTTATAGCCTAAAATGTGCTATTGCCGCGGAATATGTTAATACTTACAGGTATAGAAACCAAAATATTGTCCCAAAGCGAAACTGTAAAATCGCTGATAGCTCTTGTAGAAAAACAGGCATTGCAGATAGATGCCCTAATGTTTCGTGTCGAAAAGCTGGAGGCTTTGGTTGTGGAACAGCAGGATCATATCAAAAGTTTGGAGGAGGAACTGTCTGCCCACAAGAACAAAAAGAACAGCGGCAACTCCCATATCCCACCTTCTGTGAGTTTGGACAAGCCTCAGCGCAACCAAAGTCTGAGAGAGAAGACTGATAAAAAAAGCGGGTAGCCAGCAGGGGCATCAAGGGGAAACATTGGCACCTAGGCCAAACCCGATAAGATTGTTGTCCATATCGCTCAGTATTGCCAGTGTTGCAGCGATGGGGCCTGCAGGATATTCCAGCTACTCCACTGAGCAAGCGTTTGGTAATAGATATCCCCGTACCCACAACTATTTGTACCGAACACCGGACGTTTGCCAATACTTGTTGTTGCGGCCATATCAACCAAGGCAGATTCCCTGTAAATGTGAATGCCCATGTTCAGTATGGTAGCCGTATCAAAGCTTTGACCGCCTACCTGAATGTACGCTAGTACATTGCCCGATAAAGATAGACTGGCGATAAAACTCCAAAAAAATACAATAAAATCAATCAGCATGTATTCCGCTTTTTACACCATAATATGTCCCAGCCGGTAACAACAGCTCTTAAAGAGCCATTAGGAACATCAAGGTCAAACAAAAAGTATCCGGCGGGTTTAGTGCTAAGGCAGGTGCTGATGCTTTTTGCCGTGATAAGGTCTGTTATGGATACTACCGTTAAATCCGCTCAAAATGTCTTTCAGGCTATCACAGTAGTTGCAAGCTGTAGTCCTGAATAGTTACGAATTCCTCTCATCAAAAATACTCACTACCAAAAAAACAAAATTGAAGCTAAGACCCAAAAACTATCACTCAAACGTTAAAAAAACTTAAAAATCTAAAAAATTTGGTTCAGACTTATTTAAAAGGTTAAATTTAAAATTCGTTTAAACATTATGATCAAATTGAGAATAACCCTTTACGCCCTGCTGTTTTTCGCAGTGGGTTTTACTACCAATTCGTTTGCGCAAGACATTCCACTAACAGAGTTAGCACAAAAGAAAGCAAAACTAGCAGCAAGCTATCCAATTGAAAAAGTCCATTTGCAGTTCGATAAGCCTTATTATGCTATTGGCGATACTGTTTGGTTTAAAGGCTACGTAACCATGGGCTTAAATATTCCTTCCGTTCTTAGCAAGATATTATATATAGAATTAATTAGCGATAGAGACTCGTTGGTTACCAGTTTAAAATTGCCCGTAGAAAACAGTGTAGTTACGGGGAGTTTTATATTTCCCTACCCAGACTTTAAAGAAGGAAATTACCACGTGAGGGCATTCACAAAATGGATGATCAACAAAGATGCTGATTATTTTTTCTCGAAGAATATTTATGTGGGAAATGCAATCGCCAGAGATTTAATCACACATATTAACTTTGACGGAAGCATCGACGATAAATCGCAAAAAGTAAATACCCGCATTGTTTATCAAGATGCAGACGGTAAACCGTTAGCTAACAAAAAAGTAAGTTGGGAAGTGAACGCAGATTTTAACCGAGTAGCAAGAGGAAAAGAAACCACAGATAACAATGGCGTGATCAAATTAAGCTTCGATAGCTCGAACAAAATTGCGTTGAACAGTGGCACTTTGAGCACTTCCGTGGATATGGGCGATAGAAAAACGCTTTATAAAGACTTTAAATTGAAAACCGCAATCCTAGAAAATGACATTCAATTTTTTCCAGAAGGTGGGAGTTTGTTAAATGGAGTCGAAAGTAAAGTCGGCTTTAAAGCCATCAATTCTAATGGACTGGGAGTTGATGTGAGCGGAGTTTTAACGGATAAAAGTGGAACGCAGGTTACCAGTTTTAAATCCCAACACTTAGGGATGGGTTCTTTTAGCTTTACTCCAAAACTGGGAGATACTTATACTGCAGAAGTAACTTTTGCAAATGGTCTAAAGAAAAAAATTGCCTTGCCTGCAATAACCGACGATGGAATGGCGCTCTCAGTTGTGCAAAAAAGTGACAGCTTGTATATCACTATTAATACCACCCTAAATTTTTTGGAGAAAAATAAAAACAAATCTTTTTACATCGTAGCACAAAATGGCAACGCATTATATTATGCTGCGCAAAGTGTTCTCAGGTTAAAAACTTACACCATTGTGTTGCCTGTAGATAATTTACCAAACGGCTTATTGCAGATAGCTGTGTTAAAACCTAATTACCAGCCCTACACAGAGCGACTTGTTTTCATCAAACGAACTGACTTTGTAACGATGAACATGAAACCAGAGTTGGCTTCGTATAGAGGTCG
>JBBSTQ010000058.1:0-12437 GCA_038235745.1 Sphingobacteriales bacterium | reverse complement strand
TAAAGAAAATCAGTTAGTTTTGATGGAGAACTGCATGGAAACACTTGTTGAAGAACAAAGAAAAACCCTGCAGTTGTTTTATCTACAACAAAAGTGTTATACCGAGGTGGCTGACCAAACAGGTTACGACCTTAAAAAAGTAAAAAGCTATATCCAAAACGGAAAAAGAAACCTTAAAATTTGCATCGAAAAAAACAGTGAATAGGCCAGAAGCAGATATCGCCCTAATCCGTAAATACCACAACGGAGAATTGAGCCCAGCTGAAAAGAACAGCTTGGAGGCTATGGCTTTGAACAATCCTTTTTTGCAAGACGCTTTGGACGGTTTTGAAGAGAAAGGGGTAAAGGAGCAAGAGTTGTTAAGTTTGGTTGCGAGAATTGATAACAGAACTGAACCTGCAAAAGTTATTAGGCCAATTTGGGGAGTTAAGCAGTGGGGCATTGCCGCCTCCATACTTTTATGTATTGCCGTAGGGACAATTTATTTTAAACAACCTCCAAAAAACAAAACAATTGCGTTAAATGAAATTCAACGGAAAGAAGATATTCCACCAGCCGAAAAAGCGAAGATAGCACAGTTGGAAAATCCTACAGTAAATGATTTGAATCCGATTTCGCAACTTGAAAGGCCTGCTGAAATCATGGAACGCCCTAGTGCTGAAAAGCAATCTCGAGCTTACACCCCAGAGGCGGACATTGTGGTTGAACCGATGGCATCATCAACCGTTCAGAAAAACAAACCTGCTATTAGCTTGGATGAAGTTTTAGTTGTAGGTTATGGTACTCAAAAAAAGGAGAGTTTGACAGGATCTGTTAGTAGCATCAGTTCGGCAGACCTAATGGGCGCAAGAATGGTAAGTGCCGATAGAAAAGCAAAACCCTTCACGCTTAAAGGTAAAACTGTGGATGAAAATGGTAGCCATGCGCTTCCAGGCGTTATCGTTAAAAACGTGAAAAGTGGAGAAGTTACCCTGTCTGACGCCAACGGTAATTTCGCCATAACTGCTAACGAAGGAAATGATTTAGCTTTTGATTATATTGGTTACGAAACAAAAAAAGCAGTTGCAGAAAATGAAGACCCTATAAAAATTGCGTTAACGCCAAGTCGGGCTTCGTTATCAGAAGTTGTGGTTGTTGGTTACGGAACCGCAAAAAGAGAATCGAATATTTTAGTAGGACCAAAAGTAGGCTGGAAACTTTTCAAAACCTATTTGGAAGAACAAGCGGCCAATGCAAAAATGGGCAGAGGAAAAGTACAGGTGCAGTTTTTGATAAACCCTAACGGCGACCTCTCCGACTTTAAAATTTTAAATACGTTTACAGCAGAAGCAGGAGTTGCCGCTATTGATATTATTAAAAATTACGATGGAGGGTGGGCAGGTTCGCCACAAAATGTTCCGCATAAAACAAATATTACAATTACGTTTAAATAGTTAAAACAAGCATGAAAAAATTATTGTTCCTTATCCCAGTTATCTTGATTTCATGTAGTCAAAACAATAAAAATACCGACCAAAACATCAAAGCTTCTGATGGGATAGATCCGCATTCTTTTGCACTCCCTAAAGAAAATATAGTTACCCATTTAGATTTGACTTTGGATGTGGATTTTAACCAAGAAAAACTGAGTGGTTTAGCTAGTTGGACCATTAAGCATGTTGAAAAATCCGCTGAGATTATTTTTGATACCCATGGTTTAAACATTCAAAAAATAACGCTGGATGACGATACCAGCGATGTGTTTTTTGCATTGGGCGATAGCGTTAAATTTTTAGGGCAAGCTTTAAGTGTACCTATTAACCCAAAAACTAAGAAAGTAAATATTTACTATAGCACAGGCAAGAATGCTGAGGCGTTGCAATGGTTAAGTCCACAACAAACTGCTGGCAAAACACAGCCTTTCTTGTTTACACAATCGCAAGCAATTTTAGGTCGTAGTTGGATTCCATCACAAGATAGTCCTGGAATTAGGTTTACTTACACGGCGAATGTAACCGTCCCTAAAGGTTTAATGGCTCTGATGAGTGCAGAAAATCCAACGAAAATAAGTGCTGACGGTAAATATCATTTCGAACAAAAAAATGCAATTCCGTCTTATTTGATGGCTTTAGCCGTTGGCGATATTGCTTTTAAAGCAATTGATAATAGAACAGGGGTTTACGCAGAACCTGTAATGTTAGACAAAGTGGCTTACGAGTTTGCCGATATGGGAAAAATGGTAAGTGCTGCAGAGAAAATTTACGGTGATTACCGCTGGGGCAGATACGATATTTTGGTTTTGCCTCCTAGTTTTCCTTTCGGGGGAATGGAAAACCCCATGTTGACTTTTGCTACGCCAACAGTTATAGCTGGCGATAGGTCATTAGTAGCCTTAGTAGCGCATGAATTGGCGCACAGTTGGAGTGGAAATTTGGTCACTAACGCCACTTGGAATGATTTCTGGCTGAATGAAGGCTTTACCGTTTACTTTGAACGACGAATTATTGAAGCGCTTTACGGAAAAGCAGAAGCTAAAATGCAAGAAGTTTTGGGCTACAATAGCCTAAGGGAAGGCATTGAGGAAATGGGCGACAAAAATCCAGATACCCGCCTAAAGGCAGATTATACAGACAGAAACCCTGACGATGGCGTTTCTGATATCGCATACGAGAAAGGGTATTTCTTTTTAAAGGGAATAGAAAACGCTGTTGGTCGCGAAAAGTTTGATGCTTTTTTGAAGGCGTATTTTGCCCGCCACGCTTTTAAAAGTATTGATAATGATACTTTCTTAGATGAACTGAATGTACTTTTAATCAAAGACGATGAGGACGTAAAAAAACAGATTGATTCTTACGCTTGGGTTTACCAACCTGGCTTACCAAAAGAATTTAAAGTGCCAGTAAGTCCGGTTTTTTCAAAGATCGATACATTGGTAAAAAAGCTCGTTTCAACTAAAAACGCAAAGGGTTTAAACGAACAAATAACGTCAACAAACGAGAAATTGTATTTTATCAATAACCTACCTGATCAGTTAGATTTGGGCTTAATAGCTGCCATAGACAAAGAATTTAGTTTTACTGCATCCAATAATGCGGAAGTACAATGTGCTTGGTATTTGTTGGCTATAAAAACAGACTACACAGTTGCTTACCCAAGTATTGGCAAGTTTTTGACAAGCGTAGGGCGTAGAAAATTTTTGACGCCTTTGTATAAAGAACTCGCAAAAACGCCTAATGGCAAAAAAATGGCTCAGGAAATATATAAACAAGCCAGACCAAATTATCACTCTGTATCTTATAACAGTTTAGACCCTTTGCTGAAGTAAGTTAAAGCGAGGTAACGTAGTAATACCATTATACAAGTAGGGAAATTTAACATACTAGTGTCAATCTACGAGGTTTTTTAAACCTTGTAGGTTTGGAATTTTACGCTTTCTCTTAACTTGTTGTTCTTTTTAGGTTTGCTAATATAAACCCTCGCAGGTTTGGAGATCTCGTCGCAATCCTTTACAAATCGTCATCTACAAAAACGTGTATTTCTCTCTACAAATCGAGAACCTTTCCCCAGTTTTCCCGTATAAAGCACTAATGCACACCTGCATATCGCACTGGGGGAAGATTAATGAAATATGTGTTAACCATTATGGCTTTATTTTTAGCGCTAAACACCATAGCGCAACAGAAAGCCATGTACACACAATACATGTTTAATACGCTTGCCATAAACCCAGCTTATGCAACCGTTGACGAATCTTTAACATTAACCGCACTAAGCAGACACCAATGGGTAGGCTTTAAAGGTGCTCCAAACACCCAAACTTTATCCATCCATAGTCCCATCGGCGAAAGCAATACATTTGTTGGCGGTATTTTAATCAACGACCAAATTGGAGAAGTGATAAGAGAAACTGGTGGAGATCTTAGCCTTTCACAAAGAGTACCTATAGGTATCGATTCATACTTAGCTGTCGGTGTAAATGCAGGTTCAAGCAGTTTTGGCGCAGACTATTCCCAAAATTACAACCTCAGCCCAGCCTCAGCAAATGACCCAGTTTTTGAAGATCAAAATAATATGCGCATCAATTTTGGTTGGGGTGCAATGTTTTTTTCCGATAAATATTACGTAGGGATTTCTGCTCCGCATTTTTTTTACAGAGATCTTGGTTCTTTGGCACAGTCAGCAAATAAAACTGCTTACCGTCCCCACTATATTTTGCAGGCGGGCTACTTAATTGACCTCAACCAAAACATTAAATTTAAACCAAATCTATTAATTAAATACGTGAACGGTTCTCCAATCCAGTTTGATATTAACGCTAATTTTTTGCTGAATGAGACCCTTTGGCTTGGCGCTTCCTATCGTTCTTTGGACTCTTTTGATGCTTTAGCGTCGGTATTTATTACTCCAGATTTACAGGTAGGTTACTCTTACGATTTTACCAACACGCAATTGGCAAAAGTGCAAAAAGGCTCACATGAAATTGTTTTAAAATTTAGATTGCCGGTTCGCGGAAGAGACCACACGGCTTGTTATTTTTAAGTCCTAATTTTTCTTGTTTTCAATTTTCGTAAAGCGATAACTCAAAGCCACCAAAAAATTACGGGTTTTCCGAGTAGTAAAGCTTTGCTGATAAAAATTTGGCCCTTCGGTAACGCTGGTAATGTTTCTTTCCGTAAATGGATCCACAGCGGTAAGTCGCACAGAAAGTTTGTTTTTCATCACATTTCTTCGCACCCCAAACTGTGTTTGCACACTCCCGCTAGAAACACCTTGAGCAGCAGTGTTCTTAATGTAATCAACGTTCAGCTCTACCGAAGTTTTCTTCTCAAAAGCGTAGTTTCCGCCAACCCCAGTTTTGATATTGTACCCATCTCTATTATAAACCAAGTTGGCAACTGAATTATAAGTGATTTTACTTACGCTGAAACTGGCGTTGATATTCTGCCTTTTAGAAGCTCTGTAATTCCCGAAAACATCAAATCCAAAAGAAGAACTGTTCGCCAAATTTTTGTAGGTAGTGGTACTGCTACCATCGGCGTCTACCGTTTTAACACGTTCAATAATTTTGCTTGATTCTGAGTAGCTTAACCGTGGCGAAACTGACCAATCATTTTCAAAAACACTAAACCGTAACTCGTATTGGTTGGTAATGGATGGGGTTAAATTTGGGTTACCAAAGCGCAAATTTTGCGGATCAGAATCATTAATAATGGGATTTAACGCATTTTCGCGAGGTCGAGCTATCCTTTTACTGTAATTAACGCCAATACTATATTTATTTTTAAAAGACCTACTAACTGCAACGCTTGGAAAAAAATTGGTGTATGGCTTAATGGAAAAATTTGCGCCACTCTCCTGCTTAAAACCCACATCTGTAACTTCTGCCCTGTTACCCGCCCGCAAACTCCACTTTTTTATCCTGAACCTTAAAGAGACGTAGGCGGAATAAACATTTTGACTAAAATTGAATGCATTGGTTAACGATGGATTAAACTCATATTGTCCCGTGTTATAATCAAAAGATTGTACCGCCTGATTTTCATCTGAACTATTAAAAGCGGCTTTAATACCGGCTTCTAATTTGGTATTCAAAAAATTGAAGCCTTTATCATAATCTAAATTGATGTCTAAATTATTGCCTAAGTTCTCATTTTCATTAAGTTGCAGCGATGGATTCGATCTTGGAGACCCGTCCGGATTAATTAGAAATCTTTGGTAATCCCTATCGCTATTAGATGAGTTTCTGGCGTATATCACGCCTAAATTATACCTGGATTTATCCTTAAGCTTTAGGTAATAATCGGCATCAAAACTAAAGTTTACGTCGTCACCTCCGTTTTCGTTGTTTTGCTTGCGAGTGTAGCGAAGATCACTTTCTTTATCTAGATATAAATTTTCTGAAAGCGAGTTGGTAATGCCATTGTTAAAGCCACCTCTGGCAGAAAACTTAACACTTTGCGCAGAATCAATATCCAAGTTACCACCAAATCTAGCGCTTAAACCATCGGTTATACGTTCGCTGTTGTTGCCTTGATTATTGTAAGTGGTATCCGAGAAAAAATTACTTCGTGTAGAGTTTCCATCATTCAACCGGTTGTTGTGATTATAACCCACATTTCCGGTAAAAGCATACTTTTTATCCTTCTTTGAAATGAAGATACCTGAATTGTGATTTTTAAGAGTACCCACCCTAGAGGATAAATTACCGCTTAAGCCCACCTTCTTGCCTTTTTTCATCACAATATTGATGATCCCGTCGCCATCAGCATCAAATTTTGAAGACGGATCTGTAATTACCTCCACACTTTCTAAAGCATCTGAAGGTAAAATACTCAGCAAATCGCCGATATTATTGGCGCTATAGTCAGAGGGTTTACCATCAATAAAAATTCTAGTATTCCGCTTTCCGGCAATGGTCGCCTTCCCGTCAATATCAACCGTTACCAAAGGCACATTTTTTAAAATATCAGTGGCAACGCTTCCTTCAGAAAAAATACTTTGATCAATGTTGTAAACGATTTTATCATCCTGCATTTCAATTATGGGGCGTTTATATTCAACCATAACTTCGCTAAGCATTTGTTGGTCTGTGCTTAAAGTTACGTTTCCAAGGTTTACCTTTGGACGGTCTTCCGACAAGGTTATTTTCCTGATGGTTTTATTTTGGTAGCCTACAAAAGAGAACCGAATAGTGTAGCTTCCGAAAGCCAAATTCTGTATCGAAAAAGCACCTTCGACATCCGACTGATAGTTTGTTGTTTTTAGACTATCTATATCGTTATGCAAAGAAATACTAATGAAGGGGATGGTTTCCTTGGTGTTTTCATCAATAACTTTCCCGCTTAGCGCACCCACGGTTTGTGCGTTCAATGTGTTATGCAGGAAAAATAAGGCAGAAAAAACTATGAAAAAAATGTAAAAGTTGGGTTTCAAATCTGAGGCAACGTTGGTCCTTATTAATAAGGATAGACCTTAAAAAACAGCGATGGTTTAACGGCGAGAAATTATTCGTTTTTTTTTATTGGTAACCAGAAATTATTTTTGATTACGGTTAATCGACACTTACGGTTAACCCCTCTTGTTGCAATATTTTACGATAAACTTCCATCTCTGTAAACGAGCCTTCTAGCACAGCACATTTACCTTCGTTATGCACTGTCCAAGCTATTTTTTCTGACTGATTTTCTGAATAATCCAAATATTTCATCAAGCAATGAATTACATGGTCAAAAGAATTAACCTCATCATTCCATAAAATTAAACGGTGTACAGTTTTTAGAGACGTTAAAATCTCATCTAAGGTGAAGGTTTCTTCTTGCGTTTGTGTATCAGCCATTAAAATTGAACTCGAAGTGTTGAAAATTTTTGAACACCTTAAAATTAGCAAATTATAAATAAACTAAAGCTAATTGTTTGAGACCGCATGATTATCAATGACTTTTGCTCAAATAAAGACGGACTACCTTAAAAGTGATACCCGTTGGCGAAATTTATTCCAAAATAATCATGACCTGATTCTTCTCTACTTTATCGCCCGCTTTTATGTTTACCTTTTTAACAATGAAATCTGCAGGAGCTTTAATGATGTTTTCCATTTTCATAGCTTCCAAAACCAATAAATTATCACCTTTTTTGACTTCACTTTTTTCCTCAACCAAAATCTTTAAAACCAAACCCGGCATTGGTGCTTTAATCTCTTTGAGCTGTGAGTTGCTCAGATTATCTAAACCGAGGTTTTTCAATAAAGCATCATATTCATCAGTAATCATTAAATTATAAATGCCATTGTTCACTTTAATTTTAAAAGTTTTTTGCGGATAATCCACTTCCAATACTTCTGCTAAATAGGATTTATGTTGATGGATAATGTGGAACCTGTTTTCAGAGATCGTAAGCAAATTTAAATCAACGGCGCCTCCATTTACAATAACCTGCTGATTTTTATGCTCAGTCTCAAATTCAAATCCATTAACTTTTATCTGATACATAGCTCTACTGGGTTAAGGCAAACTGAATTAAATTAGCTCCCATTTTTAGCGCTTTTTCTCTGGTGGCTGGTGTGTCTTCGGGATAAGTGCCAAAATCTTCCCAGCCATTGCCTAAGTCGCTCTCAAAGGTGTAAAAACAAACCACTCGCCCCTTATAAATTAAAGCAAAACCTTGCGATCTTTTGCCATCATGCTCATGAATTTTCGGCAAGCCATTTGGGAACTTAAATTTTTGATTATAAATAGGATGACTTGCTGGCAACTCTACAAATTCCAACTCTGGGAAAACTTTTTTCATCTCTGGTCTAATGAATTTGTCCAGTCCGTAATTATCATCGATATGCAAAAATCCACCGGCTAGCAAATATTTTCTGAGGTTTTCAGCTTCTTGCGGAGTCAAAACCACATTCCCATGCCCGGTAAGATAAACGAACGGATAGTTGAACAAATCTGAGCTGCCAACTTCTACAGTAGCCTCGTCTGTGGCAATTTGAGTTCCTAAGTTTTGATTACAGAAAGCAATTAGGTTGGGTAAAGCTGTGCGGTTTGCGTACCAATCGCCACCGCCGTTGTATTTTAGTTTAGCGATTTTATAAGTTGGGGCTGTGAAGGAGGTGAGAACTAAGACAAAAGAACAAAGACAAAAGAGCAAAGACACTCGCCTGCTCTTTGAAAGTCCTTTCATCCTAAAACATAAGCCTTTTACCATAACTGTACCGATTTTATTAAGACAAAAGAGCGAAGACACTAAGCGTGACCTCGAAAACCCCTCATCCTTACACCTTTAATCCTCACTCGCCTACCGATTTAAATAATTTATTTCAAAGCAGGCTTGTAATGCAGCAGTTTCTGTACGCAACCTACTGTTGCCTAAAGTTATGGGAACAAATCCGTTTTCCAAAGCTAATTCTATCTCTGTTTCAGAAAAATCTCCTTCGGGACCAATCAAAACTAAATAACTGCCTTGAGTTTTGAAGTTCTCTTTGATTTCGGACTTTTTGTTCTCTTTGCAATGCGCAATGTAATTCACATCAGCTTTAGCTGATGAAACGAAGTTTTTGAAAGAAGTTTGCTCGTTTAAATGTGGATGATAAGCCTTTAAGGATTGTTTGATGGCTGTCGTGATGATTTTGTTAGAGCGGTCAATTTTTACTTCTTTACGTTCAGAACGGTCACAGATAATTGGTGTAATTTCATCAATGCCAATCTCTGTTGCCTTTTCTAAAAACCACTCGAACCTGTCGATGTTTTTGGGTGGCGCTATCGCAATGTGTAAGTGATGGTTTCGCTTTCCGTATTCCTGCTGTGCTTCAACAATATGAAGCTCTGTCCTTTTTGGATGATCATCGATGATCTCCGCCAAGTAATACCCGCCTTTGCCGTCAATCAGATTTACCCTTTCTCCTTTTGTTAATCGCAAAACGCGAGTGCAATGCTTACTCTCCTCTTCGCTAAGCTGGTAAATTGTTGACTTTATATCGGGCGTGTAAAACAGGTGCATGAATTAGTGAATATCTACCTGATCTTCTTTCTCTACAAACAACTGCAATTTAACGGATTCAATATTTTGATCTACTTTTTTAAGGATAGTGAAGGTGTAGCCGTTAAAATCTTTGGTTTCACCTACTTCTGGTATTTTACCAAAAATTTCACTCAGCAAACCAGCGACTGTATCATAATCTTCATCTTCCGGTAAATCGTGAGGTAAAAATTCGTTTGCGTCATAAACCGAGGCCGATGCTGTTACAATAAATTCATCATCAGATACCTTCTCAACCAATGGCTTCTCCTCATCGTACTCATCCTGTATATCGCCGACTAATTCCTCTACGATATCTTCTAGCGTAACCATACCTGCGGTTCCTCCAAACTCATCTAAAACAATTGCAATCTGCATCCGCTTTAACTTAAGCTCGGCCATCAGGTCGTTGATTTTCTTAGATTCTGGAACAAATAACGGCTTCCTTAAGATATCCTTTAAATTGAACTCGCCATGTCTTACCAATAACGATAAAATATCTTTAGCGTTAACGATACCCACAATTCTATCAATGGTTTCATCGTAAACTGGTATTCTAGAGTAACCTTCTGAAATAATGGTTTCCAGCAATTCTTCTTTAGAATCCGACAGCTCTATCGCAGAAATTTTAGTTCTCGGAACCATGATGTTTTTAACAACGCGATCATTGAAATCAAACACGTTCTTAATCAACTCATGCTCAGCTTTGTTGATTGCACCAGACTCTTTACCCTGATCCAATAAATATTGTAACTCTTCTGAAGAATGTAAAGACTCATGTGCATCTGCCGAATTGATTCCAAACAACTTTAATATGAGGTTAGCAAAACCGTTTAATACGTAAATGAACGGTTTAAATACAACATAAAATACTTGAAGCGGTAAAGCAATTGCCATGGTGGTACCAACCGGGCGTTGGATGGCCAATGTTTTTGGAGCTAACTCGCCAAATACAATGTGTAATACCGTAATGATAGCGAAAGCAAAAACGTGACCCAATGTTGTCGCTAAACTATCTGATATTGGTAAGTTTAAAAAATTAAACATGTTGCTCATTAGCCCAGACATTACGCCTTCACCAACCCAACCTAACCCTAAGGATGCCAAAGTAATTCCTAATTGAGTTGCAGCCAGATAACCATCTAAATGACTGGTCATGTGCTTAGCCATACCGGCAACTCTGCTGCCGGTTTTTGCTTTAATTTCTATTTGAGAACCACGAACTTTAACGATTGCAAACTCAGCTGCAACGAAAAAGCCGTTTAATAAAACCAAGAATATGGTTAAAAAGATGTGAAATCCGCTAATTTCGAGATGGGGGTCCATTGTTTATATTTTGTTTCTGAAGGTAGAATTGTACAATTCTATACTTTCCTCTATTACCTTGTAGGCGTACTTTTTACCTAAAAGGTGCTCAATCGTGACGTTCTTTTCTTCTAATGCTTTATAATCCTGAAAAAAGCGAACAATTTCTTTCATGGTATGTGGAGGCAATTCTTTTAAATCTTCAATGTAATTGACAGACATATCGTTTTTAGCTACCGCGATGATCTTGTCATCCTGCTCGCCATTATCAACCATGTGCATCACACCAATTACCTTAGCGTCGATGATTGACATCGGATAAACGTCTGCAGCGCAAAGCACCAAAATATCTAACGGATCATGATCGTCACAGTATGTTTGTGGAATAAAGCCATAATTAGCGGGATACATTACTGAAGAGAACAGCATTCTATCTAGCTTTAGCAGTCCTGAGTCTTTATCGATTTCATACTTGGCCTTAGACCCTTTAGGTATTTCAATAATAGCGGTAACGTGTTCAGGGGAGTTTTCGCCTGGAGAAATAGAGTGCCACGGGTGGTTATTCATAGTTTTCTGTATGTTGTAAATCTTTCTTTTGTTCAATGTTTTTTTTTAAAAAAGGCGTACACTAATGGTATTGTTGTTAATAAAATAAATCCAAAAATAATGTATCCTAAATAATTCTCAATCTCTTTCTCAAACTCCATTCCCAAAAAATAACCGAGTAGCGTTAGCGAAGTTATCCAAATTATTGCGCCACTTATGTTGTAAAAGGCAAAACGCGTAATGTCTAACTTTACCACTCCAGCAACAATCGGCGCAAAAGTTCTAACAATAGGTACAAATCTACCCATAATCAACGCAAAAGCACCCTGCTTTCTGTAATATGCTTCCGCTGCTTTCAAATATTTCTTTTTAAAGAAAAAGCTGTCCTCTCTTTTATACAGCATTGGCCCCGTTCGGTAACCAAACCAATAGCCCACAAAGTTTCCAACGAATGCCGCAAAAATTAAACCAAGTACCATTGTCACTATGCCAGTATCTAACCTGCCGGTAGCAACAAACATCCCTGCTAAAAATAACAGATAATCACCTGGGAGAAAGAAACCAAAAAATAAACCTGTCTCCGCAAATACAACAAATACAATTAGATAAAAACCTCCGTGGCGGATGATTTCTTCAGCATTCGAAAATTTTGTAAGGTATTCCCAGATTTCATGCATAGCTCCTTATAAAACTACAAATAATATTGCAATTTTATAAGTAATACCCTTTTAAAATAAATCTGTGATTAGTGTAGGATAAACACCAAGTAAAATTGTAGCAACAACAGATACGCCTAAAACTAGCTTGTAATAGCCGTTAGACACCAACTCCTTGCGTTCCGCATCCTTAAAGTACATGGCTACAATAACCCTGAAATAGTAGAATATAGAGATGATGGCGTTGATGATTGCCAATACAATTAACCAAGTATGATATTCTTGTAGCGCAACAGAAAACATAAAAAACTTACCAATGAATCCAGCTGTAAGCGGAATACCTGCTAACGAAAGCATAGCCACGGTTACCACAAAAGCAAGAAATGGATTCTTTTTCCCCAAGCCATTGAAGCTATCAAAGCTTTCGCTACCGGTTTGTTCTTT